>SUVS01000007.1:0-48277 GCA_015061885.1 Lentisphaerota bacterium | reverse complement strand
CAAAACAGCCGCTAAAGCTGTAACCGGGAAAAACATGACGCAAGATTGCGGATGGATTGCAAATACGGCAAGTGCTTTTGCAAGACGCCGCAGGAACAATAAAAAATATAGCGACAAAACAGCCGCTAAAGCTGTAACCGGGAAAAACATGACGCAAGATTGCGGATGGATTGCAAATACGGCAAGTGCTTTTGCAAGACGCCGCAGGAACAATAAAAAATATAGCGACAAAACAGCCGCTAAAGCTGTAACCGGGAAAAACATGACGCAAGATTGCGGATGGATTGCAAATACGGCAAGTTCTTTTGCAAGACGCCGCAAGATGCGTCTGGATTTTTGCCGGTTACAGCTTCTTAACTCTATAACTGCCGCCGGGAATGTCTTCCACGGCGAAGCCCTTGGCTTTTATTTCGTCACGCAACCGGTCGGATTCTGCCCAGTTTTTGTTTTTGCGGGCTTCGACACGGGCGGCGGCAAGAGCTTCGATTTCAGCGGGGATGCTGTTGTCGGCACTCAAAGCAGTGTCCACATCCAAACACGCCCAGACGCAGTCGAATGTGCGGAAGGCATCAAGTATATTCTTTGCTCCTGCCGCTGAAAGTGTACCGGCGGCAAGAAACTTGTTGGCATCGTGGAAAAGTCCGAAAATCGAAGCCGCCGCTTCGGCGGTATTCAAATCGTCAAACATCGCGGCTTTGAAATCTGCCACAGCTTTGGCGGCGGCAGATTGGGCATCGCTGTCAGAATCACCGTTGCCGTCAGCGGCGGCAAGCCGGACGAAGCAATCGTCAAACTTCCGCAAAGTTTCCTTTGCCTGATCGAGTGCATCAAAGGTGAAGTTGAGTTTTTTGCGGTAATGAGTACCCATTAAGACATAACGGATCTCGCGGCCGCTGCGGCCCTGATTTTCCAGATCACGCAAAGTAAAGAAGTTGCCCAACGATTTGGACATCTTTTCGCCATTGACCATCAAATGGGCACAGTGCAGCCAGTAATTGACATATTTGCACTCATTGGCACCTTCACTCTGGGCGATCTCGTCTTCGTGGTGCGGAAACATATTGTCAATACCGCCGGTGTGAATATCGAAAGTTGCCCCCAGATATTTCATTGCCATTGCCGAACACTCGATGTGCCAGCCGGGACGGCCTTTGCCCCACGGAGAATCCCAGACCACATCGCCATCTTTATCGTCCCAGGCTTTCCACAAAGCAAAGTCTGCTACGGAATCCTTGGCGTATTCGTCGGTCTTGATCCGCACACCGGCACGCTGATTTTCGCGGTCGATATTGGCAAGTTTGCCGTAGGGAGCAAATTTGTCGATGGCAAAGTAAATGGATTTATCTTCTGCAATGTAGGCATAGCCTTTATCAAAGAGCTTCTGAATCAGCTCAATCATTTCAGGTATATGCTCCGTAGCTGCCGGATAAACTGCCGCCGGATGGATACGCAGTTTCTGCAAATCTTCAAAAAACGCCTTGATATAGCGGGCGGTAAACTCTTTGAGCGGCAGTTTTTCAGCTTGCGAATCACGGATGGTTTTATCATCTACATCGGTCAGGTTCATAACCTGTTTGACTTCATAACCGGCAAGCCGCAGGGTACGGCAGAGAATATCTTCAAAGGTATATGCCCGGAAATTCCCGATATGAGCAAAGTTGTAAACGGTCGGTCCGCAAGTGTAAAGCCCGACCTTATCCGGATTTATGGAATTGAAATCCACCACCCGGCGTTCCATGGTATTGTAAAACCGTACTTTTTCAGCCATTTTTTCATTCCTTGTTTGCAGTTTAAAATATACTTGTGGATAATATAACACAAATCAATGGTTACGGCAAGTTTAAATAAAAGAAAGCCGGAGTTTTTTTATAAAACCGATGTTCGCCGCATACGCGGGCGGTAGGATAGATGGCGGCTGTGGGAAATTTTGGGAAATTTTGGGAGATTTTGAGAAGGTTTGGGCGAAAATTTCTTGCCGCCTATATCAGCCGCATACGCGGGCTATGGCGTGCATGGGCGGCTGATGCCGCCGGATGCTGTCGGCGGGCTTGCCCGCCTCCCACACTTTCCCATACCCTCTCATACTTCCCCATATCTATCGTGCGGCACACAGGTGTTTGCCGCACGGCACCATACTGTATGCCATGTCCTCCGCATACGCGGGCGGTAGGATAGATGGCGGCTGTGGGAAATTTTGGGAAATTTTGGGAGATTTTGAGAAGGTTTGGGAGAAAATTTCTTGCCGCCTATATCAGCCGCATACGCGGGCTATGGCATACATGGGCGGCTGATGCCGCCGGATGCTGTCGGCGGGCTTGCCCGCCTCCCACACTTTCCCATACCCTCTCATACTTCCCCATATCTATCGTGCGGCACACAGGTGTTCACCTTACGATACCATACCGTATGCCATCCCCCTCGTTGGGCGAAGTTTATGCCGGTATCAATAACAAACTTTGGCGGCATGAAGTCCCCGGAGGGATATTGTAAAGACATCAAAACAAATGCGATGAGCAGAAACACAGCACAGTGGGGTGGTAGGTTTTTGCGGCTACCTGTAAGGTAACCGCAAAAATTGCTCCCCTCGTTGGCGAAGTTTATGCCGGTATCAATAACAAACTTTGGCGGCATGAAATCCCCGGAGGGGTATTGTAAAGACATCAAAACAAAGGCGATGAGCAGAAACACAGCACAGTGGGGTGGTAGGTTTTTGCGGCTACCTGTAAGGTAACCGCAAAAATTGCTCCCCCCGCTGGGCGAAGTTTATGCCATCGCCGACTTTTGAGGTCTTTATAATACCCCTCCAAAACAAAAAGACTGTTGCTTGCTTTTGCTTGCAACAGTCTTTTTTTCTGAAAGTTGATAAACTGAAATTATTCAGCCATCTTGCTTTCGATGTATTCAATAGCCTTGCCAACGGTGGTCAGACCTTCGGCATCTTCGTCCGGAATGTCGGAGTTGAAGCCTTCTTCGAAGGCCATGACGAGTTCCACGAGGTCGAGGCTGTCGGCACCGAGGTCTTCGATGAATTTGGCATCATTGGTGACCTGATCTTCGGTAACACCGAGCTGGGCGACGACGATTTCTTTGACTTTCTGTTCTACAGCAGACATTTTACTTCTCCACTTTGAGTTTTACTTTATATCTGTCTAACGGGCTTCGATTTCGCAACCGTTTCAAAACGGCTTGCATATAATATAGCACAGAACGGAAAAAAATCAAATTTCAATTCTGAAAAATATCTTCTTCCGTTCTCACCGTGCAAATTACATGAGCATACCGCCGTCGATATTGATTACCTGACCGGTAACATAATCTGAATCGGGGCTGGCGAGGAAGTACACCACATTGGCAACATCTTCGGGAGTACCGCCGCGTTTCATGGGGATGACCTGCATGAAGGCTTCGCGGGCTTCTTCGGAGAGTTTGCCGGTCATGTCGGTAACGATGTAACCGGGAGCGACGGCGTTGGCCTGAATATTGCGGCTGGCAAATTCTTTGGCAACGGTCTTGGTCAAACCGATAACACCGGCCTTACTGGCGGCATAGTTGGCCTGACCGACATTACCCATTCTGCCAACGACAGAAGCAATGTTGATGATCTTGCCGGCACGGGCCTTCATCATCGGGCGGATCGCGGCTTTGGTGAAATTGAAAGTACCTTTGAGGTTGACAGCGATAACTTTATCGAAGTCTTCTTCGGTCATACGCAGCATGAGTGTATCGCGGGTGATACCGGCGTTGTTGACCAGAATATCCAGCGAACCGAAATCAGCAACGACCTGGGCGATCGTGGCTTCGGCATCGGCAAAACTTGCCACATTGGCGGCGTATGCCTTGGCTTCCACTCCCTGGGCGGTGAATTCATCGGCAGTGGCCTGGGCGACATCGAGCATGATGTCAACGATTGCAAGTTTGGCTCCTTCGGCAGCCAGACGGGCGGAAATGGCTTTACCGATACCGCGGGCACCGCCGGTTACCAGGGCGACTTTACCTTCAAGGCGTTTTTCAAGACTCATAATATTTTCCTTTCTTTAGAGTTCAAACGCTTCGAGCGTTTCAACACTGTTGATATTAAAGCATTTTACATCCGGCAGAGTGCGACGCATCAGACCGGTCAGCACGTTGCCGGGGCCGAATTCGATCATGGTATCAGCACCGGCTTCGACCATGGCGGTAACAGATTCTTCCCAACGCACCGAACCGGCGACCTGACCGGCGAGGTTGGTTTTGAGTTCCGGCAGAGTGCTTGCCGGAGCGGCGGTCAGATTGTGATAGACCGGAGTTGTCGGCATTTTAAGACCGGCGGCATTGAGTACCGGCTTGAGTCCGACACCCGCACTTTTCATCAAACGCGAGTGGAAGGCACCGGCAACATTGAGCGGAATGATCTTTTTCAGACCTTTTTCCTGCAGCAGTTTGATCGCCCGGATCACCTGGGCCTTATCGCCGGAGATCACCACCTGGGCGGGGCTGTTGTAGTTGGCAATATCCACTTCGCAGCCGCCGCAGATCTCTTTGATTACCATGCGGTCTTTGCGTTCTCTGCTGATTACGGAAGCCATGGCACCTCTGGTTTCGTTGCAGGCTTTATCCATAAGTTCGGCACGGCGGGCAAGCAATTTAAGACCTTCGGCAAAGTTGAAGGTTCCGGCGGCATAAAGGGCACCGTATTCACCAAGACTCAAACCGGCACATGCCATAGGCAGAACGCTTTCGCCGAAACGGCTGCGGAAGGCTTCCAGACAGGCTACGCTCATGGTGTAGATCGCCGGCTGGCAATAGATGGTTTCGGTCAGCTTTTCAGCGGGACCTTCAAAGCACAGCTCGGAAATCTTGTATCCGAGAGTGGCATCGGCTTCATCAAAAACAGCTTTGGCGGCGGGGTACTTTTCGTAAAGGTCTTTACCCATACCCACAGCCTGGGCACCTTGCCCGGAGAATGCGAAAAACGGTTTCATATTTTTTCCTTCAAATTAAAAAAGACAATCCGTACCGCACCATGTTCAATCATGCGGCAACAACTGTCCGGTTAATAAATTCTTCTTCCGCGAAGCAATAAAAACAACTTATCAGTTGTCAATATCAGGCGTTCGCTATATAATATATAATGATTTCAGCATAAATGCAAGTAAAGCATATTTGCAATCATGACAAAATTGATGTAAATTATATAAAATCGCTGTTTTTTTGGTAATGTCCCAAATTTTGCGAAACAGATGTGTTGACTTATATCGTACACATCTGTTACAGGTATATAATATACCACACAAGCTATGATTTGTCAAAAATGCCAAAACTGCAGATTGCCGCCGGTGGATACAGCGTGAGGCAATGTCGCGTTTTGCAAGGCAGTACCCGAGGGAGTGTACTTTTGTACTCGACCGAGGTGCAGTGCCGCAGCAAGGCACGAGATTTCCCACGATGTGCTGCCGTACTCTGGTTTTTCACAAGATTCAGGATAATAAAAATTTTTTAACACATTTGGAGATATAAAATGCGGATTCTTTCAGGTTTTCAGCCCTCCGGCACTTTGCATCTGGGCAATTATTTCGGTGCCATGCAGCCCAATTTGGAATTTCAGAAACTCGGCGAAAGCTATCTTTTTATTGCCGATTACCATGCGTTGACCACCAGCCCCGAACCGGAGGCTCTGCGTCAGCGGGTCTTTGATGTGGCACTGGATTTTCTGGCCTGCGGTCTGGATACGGATCACACAGTCTTTTTCCGCCAGAGCGATGTGCCTTGCGTTACCGAACTTATGTGGATACTCAACACCATCACCACTGTCGGGTTCCTTGAACGGGCACACAGTTACAAAGATAAGATCGCCAAAGGTTTTATGCCCAATGCCGGATTGTTCACCTACCCGGTGCTGATGGCGGCAGATATTCTGCTTTACCAGAGCGATCTCGTGCCGGTGGGCAAAGACCAGAAACAGCATCTGGAAATCACCCGCGACCTGGCGATCCGTTTCAATGAGCGTTACGGCGAAGTCTTTACCGTTCCGGAAGGGCATATTGCTGAAAATGTGGCAGTCATCCCCGGTCTGGACGGTCAGAAAATGAGCAAGAGCTACAATAATACGATCCCGCTTTTCGGGGCTCCCAAAGCCATCCGCAAGCTGATTATGAGTATTGTAACGGACTCCAAAGGTCTGGAAGATGTCAAAGACCCCGATACATGCAATGTGGCAAAACTCTACAAACTGCTTGCCAGTGATGAGCAATACGCTGATCTCTGCAGTAAATACCGTGCCGGCAACTTCGGTTACGGCCATGCCAAACAGGCGTTGTTTGAAGCAGTGGAAGCATATTTCGGCCCCATGCGTGCCAAACGGGAAGAATTTGCCAAAGACCCCGGCGAAGTGTGGAACATCCTAAACAAAGGTGCCGAAAAAGCCCGCATCACGGCTGAAGCTACGATGGAAAAAGTCCGTAAAGCTGTCGGCTTACGCTGAAATCACCGCCGGAGTTGATTGGTCAGATTTTTTGCTGAAAGGAAGAATTTATGCCAGGATTTATAGCCCGCTTGCTTGAACGCCGCCGCATGGAACGCGAAGGTCAGTTGGGAACCCGCAAACGGCGGACCGATTCGATCTGGGGTGAAGCCGCCGACCGCTCACCGGTGCTTACCCTTGCGTTGGTCGTACTGCTGCTCGGCGTTTGCATGACAGTGCTTACTTTGCCGGAATTGCGGCATTATCCGGAATTGGTCCCCAATCAGCTGGCACCGTCAACGATTTTTGCCCGGGTGGATTTTTCTTACGAAGACAAAGCCGCCACTGCCGCCGGACGCGAAGCGGCGATCGTTATGCAGCCGCGGTATTTCCGGCTTTCCAATGCCTTGACCGACCAGATAAATAAACGCTGGGATATGCTTCTGGATTTTCTGCATAAACGCCTGGAACTGGAGAAAGAGAAAAAGGTCTTTGCCGCCGGCGAAACCCCGGTGGCACAGGAAATTGCGGCGTTGAGTCCGTCGGCATTTCTGATTCTTTCGCAGCTGGATAAAGATTCGCTTTTGCGTGAACAGTTCCGCGATGAACTTTCACGCATTTGCAATGATGGTATCATTGATCTGTCGCAGCTGACCAATCCGGCAAAAGATTCCCCGGTGCGGCTGGTGGACAATGCCGGACGCGACCGCATGGTAAGGACCCTGGGTTCGCTTCTGACCGCAGACGAAGCCTCCAGACAGCTTTCGCAGCTGCTTTTGAGCTATACGCCCGAAAAGCAGGTATCGGCTTTGGACAAAGCGGCTCTGCAACGGCTGCTTTACACTATGCTGGGCAAGTCCGGCAATCTGGTGCTGGACAGCAAACGCACCATCGCCCGGCGGGAAAGTGCCATCAAAGCAGTTGCCCCGGTCATGAAAGAGGTCAGCAAAAATGATGTGATAATCAAACGCAACAGTCCCGTAACGCCTCAAGTGCTGGATGCTCTTGCCGCCCAGAAAGCGGTGCTTGAAATGCACAATAAGGAAGATGACCGCTGGCAGAACTTCTGGCATCACCTTTTCTGGAGTCTGACAATGATCCTGTTTGCAGGATTCTATCTGGCTAATATCCATCCGGAAATCACCCGCAGTTCACGCCGGATCGCTATGATCGTTACAGTCAGTGCCGTATCGCTGGGGATCAACTATCTGGCGATGGAAACATTTTACTTTTTCAGCGGAGTGCTTGCCATTCCGCCGGAGCTGGTTTCTGACGCCATGCCGCTGGCATTGCCGGCTGTACTGCTGACAGTTATGGCGGGATATCGGGTGGCTCTTTATATCGGATTTTTTGTAGCGATGATCTCGGCTCTGATGCTGGAGGCATCGTTCAGTGTGGCTCTGGAAGGTTTTGTTGTCAGTGCCGTCTGCGGATTGCTGGTGCGGCCTTCGGGGAATTACCGCAGTTTCTTTTTGCGGGCGTTTCTCTGTGTGAGCATAACGGTCTGGCTGTTGGATTTCAATATGTTATGGCATATTACCAGTGCCCCGAAGATACTGCTTTTCACCCTGGGGCTGGCGGCGGCAAACGCTCTCTTTACAGCGGTAATGGCATTGCTGCTGACTTTTCTGTTTGAACTGCTGTTCAATGTCAGTACCAATATGTCGCTGATGGTCTTGTGCGACTACAATCACCCGCTTTTGAAAGAACTGCATCTGAAAGCACCGGGGACTTCTCTGCACAGTCAGAATGTGGCTGTATTAGCAGAAAATGCCGCGGTGGATATTGGTGCCAATGCCGTACTTGCCCGTGCCGGAGCGTTGTTTCACGATATAGGCAAGATAAAAAATCCGGAATATTTTATTGAAAACAATCAAAGCGGCCGCAATCCGCACGATAAACTCTCGCCCCGTATGAGCAGTCTGATCATAAGCAACCATGTTAAAGACGGTCTGGATATGGCAGTGCAGTACAAACTCTGCCGTGCAGTGCGTCAGTTTATCCAGCAGCATCAGGGCACCGACCTGATCCAATACTTTTATCATCAGGCATTGAACAGCGGCGAAAATGTGCTGGAAGATGACTACCGTTATCCCGGCCCGCTGCCGCACGAAAAAGAAGTGGTCATCGTAAGTCTTGCCGATGCCTGCGAAGCGGCTTGCCGTTCGCTTGAAAAACCCACCGCTATAAATATTGAAACTGTGGTGAACGATATTTTCCGCAAGCGTTGGCGTGATGGCCAGCTTGACGATGCCAATCTGACGATCGAAGAACTTTCGCGGATCAATGAAAGTTTTTACCATACGCTGGTAACGATGTATCACAGCCGAATAGCCTACCCCAAGGATGATAATGACGATGAAGACAACTTACTCTTTTCAGAGCGTCCGGCGGCCGGTTCCGAACCGAAAGCTGCTGTACCGGGCAATGAATGATGCCGCCGTGCTGGCGGGACTGCCCACCGGCGGTGATTGGGAATTCCGGATCTGGTTCCTCGACGACGAAGCGATGGCAGAGGCCCATGTGGATATTATGAATGTGGAGGGTACGACCGATGTCATAACCATGGCGTATCTGGAAGAACCCGAAGCACTCTTTCCCGGCGATATGGGGCTGGAACTTTTAGTATGCGTACCTTTTGCCGAACGCGAAGGAGCAGAACGGCAGGATTCCAGTTTTGCCGATGAGCTGATGCTTTACATCGTCCACGGGTGTCTGCACGCCGCCGGCGAAAATGACCTTACCGACGAAGACCGCCCCTCCATGCGGCGGCGGGAAGCGGAAGTAATGAGTGCTTTACGGAAAAAGTACGACTTCAATCTTATATTTCCCTCAAATTAACCGGGCACCTGCCTTTCAGGCAACCGCCGCCAATGCTCCTTTTACCGGGCGACAAGCGATACTTTGGCGGATTTTGTGGAGTTTTGAAATCACTCCGCTTATTTGAGCAATTCGATCACCGATGTGTTGGCAGGATTGCTTGCCATGGCTTTTTTCAGCTCGGTGATCGTTGATACAACTTTAGCGGGCAGCTTGATGTTTTCGCCGGATTCAGGCAAAGGTTTGGCAATATCGTCATAGCGTTCCAAAACCGTCAGCACGGTCATCTTGCTGACCGGCAGAGCCGGTACATAATGGGCAGTTTCATACTCGGCAGTATTGACCGTGGTTATAACATTCTGTAACGAAAGCCGGTTGAGCAATTCATTGGTCAGCGTGCGGGACATCTGCAGTTTTTTCGCGATTTCTTCGCCGGTGGGGGCTGGGTGTTCGCAGGCAAATTCATCAGTTACCACGGCGGCAATGGTCAAAGCCAGCAGGCGTTTTTCCGCTTCGGTGCGTTCGTTGTCTTTGCGGCATTTGCTTTCGTAGTCAAAGTTCTGGTAGAGATAACTCAAAGTTACGCCGAAAAGCATTATCAGCCAGTTCAGCTGCATCCATATAAGGAAAAGCGGCAGTGCGGAAAAACTGCCGTAAATAACATTGTAACGGGCAAGAGCCATCTGCACAAAAATGTATCCGCATTGAATGATCTGATAGATGCTCCCGGCAATAACGCCGCCGAAGAGTGCCGCCGTAAACTTTACTCTGGTATTGGGCAGAAATATATAAATAAAGGTAAAAAGCATCCACGCCAGCACAAACGGCACGCATTGTATGCCAAACTCCACCAGCGGGCGGCTGAAACTCAAAAGGCAGTGTTCTTCGGTCATTTCCCGGAGTATTTTAGATACGATGACCGTGGCGGAACTCGCCGCCAGCAGCAGAACCGGAGCAATCACCAGAAACGACAGATAATCGGTGAATTTGCGGAAAATCGTCCGGGATTTTTTCACTTTCCACACCCGGTTGAACGCACTTTCGATATTGCCGATCATTTTTACGACCGACCAGCAGAGGATCAAGGCACCGATCCCGGCGACCAGACCGCCTTTGGTTTCCCGCAAAGTGGTATCGGCAAAATTATAGATCCAGCTCAATATTTCGCCATGAGCCCGCAATTTTAGCGTCAGATCGTGTTTCAGCCATTGCTCCAGCCCGAAGCCTTTGGCAACACCGAACACCAGTGCAAAGACCGGTACGATGGCAAAGAGTGTATAATAGGTCAATGCCGATGCCCGCAACTGCCCTTCGCTGGCACCGAAAGTCGGCAGTGATTCAATAAGTATATTCAAACAGCGGCGGAATTGCCAAACCATATCCTTTTTATTTTCTCTGCTCATACAATTACCCTTTTTTTAAAAAATCAAAAATCCGGAAGATAAGATAATCTTGTTTAAGAGAATTGTCAAATAACCTGTCAATATTTATGCAATGAAAATTGATTTTTTTCATTTGCCGGTGTACTTTTAATAAAATACATACAAAAAGGGGTGTTTTTTATGAATAAAATGTTTGATACAGCCCAAATGGATTGCGAGGAGCGTCTGGGGTTTGCCGCCGGAGATCTGACTGCGGTCAGAAAGATTTCGGCTCTGGTACCGGGAGTTATTCTTACGTCCGTGGTATATGGCGTCTTGAGTCTGCTCAAGACAGCTTTTCCGCAAAACGATATGATAAAAATGTTTTTTCCTTACGGCGAAGCCGACCGCACTTTCATACCGCTTATAACGGTCTTTTTTGCCATGTGGTGCCTGGTTATGCTGATAATGAAAAAGAAGAAACTTTCCGTGCAGAAAAAACTCCTGAAAGCTCTTGAAGAGTGCGGCAGTGTGCCGGAAAAAGAGCGTTTTATTGCAGAAAATGTTGAACGGCCTTCCGAGTTTGCCGCCGCCGGACTTTTTCTGCTGGAGCGGGAACTGGAGAAACGCCATATCACCCCGGCTGAAAAAGATGTCATCTTATCCGGTGCTGCCGGAGAGTATGAAAAAATTTCCGATACAAGTTTTATTCCGGTAAGCACGCTTATCTGGGCAATACCAGTACTGGGATTTATCGGTACGGTGCTGGGGCTGGCAAAAGCAGTGAGCCAATTCGGGTCGTTGGCAAATACCGGCGACGGTGCAAGTTTCAATGCCGTATTGCCGCAAGTTACCGGCGGACTTGCCACGGCTTTTGAAACCACCTTGATCGCTCTGGTGCTGGCTTTGATATTGCAGATGATCGCCGCCGGACGCCGACAGGATGAGGAACTCTTTTTCGGTTCGCTGAAAAGCAGAATAACTTCCGGCAGTCAGGATAGTGTTATCCAATGAAAAGTTACCGCAGAAAACGCCGTCCGGTGCCGGTGTCGTTTTTTGCTTTTCAGGATATAATAACGGCACTGGCCGGCTGTATGCTGATTTTTGTGCTGGCGTTGGCGGCGGCAAAAAGCCGTGCCGGTAATGATTCTTCCGGCGGCATGATCGACCGCAGTGAATATGATTTACTGCAAAACAAGTTCAAACTCAACAGTTCACTTTTAAGAGCAGAAGAAAAAAAGATTGCCGCTTTACGCCTGAAACTTGACCGCGAAAAACACAATCTCCAAAGCGTTGAACGCCGGAAACAGTTGCAGGATTCCAGCCGGAAACTCGAAAAAATTGCTGAAGAACGGGAAAAACTTCTGAACAGTATTCAGCAGAAACTTGCTCAACAGCAGAAGAAAAATCATGCCCTTGCCGGAGAAAAAAAAGTTTTAGCTTCGCTTATACAGCAAGCCACGGAGTTGGAAGAACAATATAATGCCCAACACCGGAAACTGCTGTTTGCCGATAACAGCCGCAAACAGAATATCATTCTCACTGTTTCCCGCAACACATGGCATTTGCAAACCCGTTCCGGTCAGGTTCCGGAATTGTTGGGCAACAGCGTAACATCGCCGGAAAAACTGCTGAAAAAGCTCCGCAGTTTCAATCCCGGCTCCATTCGTCTGGTAATTGCAGTACGCCCCAGTGCCGGAGGGTTTATTGAACAGTTGAAAAATAAGCTGCAGCAGAATTTCCCGCAACTGGAAACCGTTGCCGAACCGTTGAGTCATGAAACATCAGGCGGGGTGGAATTATGAGAGATTTTCAGTCCGGCTCCGACAGTACCGAGCTGCTGCTCGACGCCATGTGCAATATTTTCGGCGTGGTGCTGATCACAGCCATTGCCATCGGCGGAGTTACAATTTCGCAAAAGTTCTCCGATCCCGGCAAGATAAGCAAACAATCAATGCAGGAACTGCAAAGCAAGTCCTCATTGCAGGCAACTCAACTTGCCGCCGCCCGCAGTCAGCGGGAAATATTGCAGGAGCTGGCAAAAAACATCCCCGTAAACACGCCGGAGGATTCCGGCAAACAGCTGTTGGATCAGCAGTACCGTCAACTGCTGGATCGGGTCAACACGCTGGCTGACCGCATCGAAGCCGCCGACCGCCAACTGGCACAGGCTCAAGCCGTTGAAGAACGGCTGAACAACTCAAGCGAAGAAAAAGAACGCCTTCTGATCGCCCGCTACCGGGAAGCTCTTGAACAGAAATCCGGTCAGGCGGTGCAGACTTTCGGCAAAGTCAGAGCAAATTCGTTGAAACCGTGGCGGATACTTGTTGATAAAGAAAAATTCTATACCATAGGCTCCAATCAGGATATTTACCGGGGCTCCACTAATGATTCAGCAGTAGAAATAAAATCTTTCAAACAAGGTAAAGTCCGCTGTTTTCATATTACCAAACGCCCGGAAAAAGGCAGAAGTTTGCAAGAATTTTCCTGCGAAAGAGTTCTGCCGCCGGCAGAAAAAATGGATGAATATTTTGTCGAAGTTCTTTCTGAAAGCGATGCGGTTGCTTCCGGTGCGTTCATCATCGGCAAACTGCGGAAAAAAAAGCTGTATATAGCATGGAAAACCGTATCGGGGAAAGGGGCGGTCTTGAGAACCGCCGAGCAGGGAATTTATGAAGTTTCGCGTTAAAATCAACTGGATAATGTATCTGGCAGCTGCATTGCTGACGGTAGTGATGACCGTGTTTTTTGTGCGGTCAAAGGGCGGGGATTCTCTGCTGGATAAAGCCTTGACAAAAGTTTTGCCGCCGCCGGAAAAAACTGCCGTAAAACGCCCCCCCGTCAAACTTGAGCGTTACAGCAGTTATCTGGAAAGTACATCCGATTTCAGCGGAAACTCCGGCACCGGTGAACTTGCCGCGGCCTTGAATGATTGTGCCGTAAAGATATTCAAAGCGGTCCTGCCGGAAAACTCCGCTTTGCAAATGCCGCTTGATATTGAATTGTCTGATGAAAACTCTGCCAGAGTATCCGGCAAAGCCATAATATTCGGCGATAGCAGAAACAAAGAACAAATACTGCAATGCCAGGTGAAAATACATTTTCTCGCCAACGGCAGCTGTCAGGCGGAATACCCCGCTTTTGTTGAGTCAAAATGATTTACAATCTTTTTTTCAGTATAAAATAAGCCTCCGCCACACTCTTTTTGCTGTCCGGGAATACCCAGTCCGGGGCGATTTCGTTCAGCGGCTCCAAAACAAACATTCTTTCCTGTGCCCGGGGGTGCGGCAGAGTAAGGTACGGGGTTTGCATTTGTTTATCGCCGAAAATGATTATATCCAGATCCAGCGGCCGGGGCAGATGAAAACCGTGATCCACCGGACGGCCGAGCGTTTGCTCGATACTTTGAGTTATCTCCAGAAGTTCTTCGGCACTGCCGCTGAAAGTCCCAATCAGAGCCGAATTGAAGAAATCCGGCGTTCCCGGCGGGCAATCCAACGGTTTGGTGATGATCGCAGCGGCAAGGCGTTCCACCGTAAACCCGTGCTGTTGCAGGAGATTACACGCCATTTGAAACACAGCAATACCGCCGGGGGCATTAGTCCCCAGAGCAATGGCACATTTAACTGGAAAAATGTTCATTTATAAAAAAATCAAATTGTAAAAATATTTATTGCGTATATATTATATAAAATAACTCCGGTCTTGAAGTTAAGCCAATTTTATATGTTTTTTTATTAAGGATTTTTTCAATTATGCTTAAAGTATATTTCCTCGGTTCCGGGCCGATAGCAGTGCCGGTGCTGAAAAAACTGCTTGAACAATCCCGTGCCGGATTGCTCGACCTTGCCGGGATCGGTACTCAACCCGACCGTCCCGCCGGACGCAAGCGGCAGCTGATGCCCACGCCGGTAGGAGCGTTTGCCGCCGAAAATAATCTTGAAATCGACAAATATGTGTCGCTCAACGACGGAACTGCCCAAGCAAAATTGGAGTCCATAGCTCCGGATTTTGTGCTGGTGGTCAGCTATGGTCAGCTGTTGAAAAAGCCGTTGCTGGAACTGCCCGGATACGGCTGTGTGAATATTCACGCTTCGCTGCTGCCGCGTTACCGCGGAGCATCGCCGATCATGCACGCCATTGCTGATATGCAAAGCTCCACCGGGGTGTGTTTTATGGATATGGAAATCGGTCTGGACAGCGGCAAGGTTTACAAAACCATCGAATATCCGCTCGACGGTACTGAATACGCCGATTCGCTCGAAATAAAACTCGGCGAGATCGCCGCCGGAGAAACTTTGCAGGTGCTGGAAGATATTGCCTCCGGCGTTTTAACCGGCACGCCGCAAAACCCTGAACTGGTCACCATGACAACTAAAATCAAAAAAAGCGACGGCATTATTGACTGGACGAAACCCGCCGAAGTCATCGAAGCCTCGGTGCGGGCGTGTACGCCGTGGCCGGGGGCGGTGTTTTCGCTTGAGATCAATGGCGAAGTAAAATCTTTGACTCTGACCAAAGCCGGAATCGTGGAAAATACGCTTGACGCCGAACCCGGTACGATCATTCAGGCCGACCGCAAGGGCTGGGTCGTTGCCTGCGGCGGCAAGGCACTCAAACTCGTTGAAGTTCTGCCGCCGGGCAAAAAGCCGATGTCCGGCAGCGATTACCTCAACGGTTGCCGCAACAGCCTTGCCGGTGAAAAAATGCTTGCAGGAAAGTAATTGGATTTTATGAACATATTTAAGAACAAACCCGGCAAACAACTGATCGTAAATTGCGAAAAACTGGAAACCAGTGTAGCTCTTTTAAGCAGCGGAAAACTGGAAGAATACCTCATGGAACGGCACAGCGATACGCCGGTTCCCGGGAATATATATCTGGGCAAAATAGTCAATCTGGAGCAGAAGTTACAGGCGGCGTTTGTTGATATTGGTTGCGAAAAAAACGCTTTTCTGCACTATTCAGATATGCTTACCGGTGCCGATGAAGCTCTGGAAAAAATCATTGAATCCACCCCGGTGCCCGAAAACACCAAACGCAAAAAACGGGGCAAAAGCAAAACCGAAACTTTGCTGGATACCGCAATAAAACTGCGTAAACGCAAGTTGACCGTCAACGATATACCCGAAGTTTTCAAGCCGGGTATGGAACTACTCGTGCAAGTCACCAAAGGCCCCATCGGAACCAAAGGAGCCCGCGTAACTACCGATATATCCATTGCGGGGCGTTTTCTGGTATTGATGCCTTATGCCGATCATCTGGGACTTTCCAGCAAGATCGAAGGCGAAGTCGAACGCACCAGATTACGCAAAGTCCTGGAAAGTCTGGAACGCCCCGAAGGCATGGGGCTGATCTGCCGCACTGTGGGCGAAGGCAGAAAAAGCATTTACTTCAAGCACGACTTGAATATCCTGCTGGACTATTGGGAAAAAATCGACGAAGCTCTGGAAAAAGGCATAAGTCCGGCACTTGTTTACCGCGAACCGAACTTGCTTGAACGAACCATCCGCGATTTTATGACCGAAGAGATCGACGAAATAATCGTTGACAATACCGAGGCTTACGATCAAATCTATGCGGCAATCAAAAAATTCGGCGGCAGAAAACAGGCCGCCAAAGTCGTCCGCTACAAACAGCCGCAGAATATTTTTGAAGCCTACCAGATCCGCGAACAGCTCAATTTGGTCTTTCAGCGTAAAGTCCCCATCGCCGGCGGCGGCTACATTTGCATTGACGAAACCGAAGCATTGATCGCCATAGATGTAAACAGCGGCCGTTCCAAAGTCGGCAGTGACCAGTCCGAGCTGATTTTTCAGACCAACTGTGCCGCCGCCGAGGAGATCGCACGGCAGTTGCGGTTACGCAACATCGGTGGTTTGGTGGTGCTGGATTTTATAGATATGAAAAGTATGCACCAGCGCGAAGAACTCTATAAACTCATGAAAAAGCTCACCAAAGATGACCGGGCAAAAACCCGTGTTCTGCCGGTAAGCAAACTCGGACTTATGGAAATGACCCGCCAGCGTGAACACGAAAGTATTCAGGACGCAGTATATGTAAACTGCCCCTACTGCCGCGGCAGCGGTCTGGTCAAGTCGCCGGAAAGCATGAGTGTGGAGATCCAGCGGAAACTTGCCGGTATATTGCGTAACAAACTCTACCGTAAAGTGCCGATCAGAATAGCCATGCACCCGGAGGTCTTGCAGCGGCTCAAAAATCAGGATGCCGGGTTGCTCAATGAGCTGGAAAATGAGTTCAAACACGAATTGAGTTTCCGTGCCGACGACGAACTGCATATCGAAGAATTTCACATCTACAATGCCGATACCGGAGTGGAACTGGTATGAAAAAGCCGCTCAAAAAGATGTACTTCGGCAAATATATTTTTGCAGTGCTGTTACTGCTGGCACTTGCCGCCGGAGCATGGTATTGGTACAGCTCTGCGGAAAAACGCGACGAAGCACTCATTGCCAAACTTATTGATACTCTGGCAGCTGATTTGAGCAAAAACCATAAGGAAAGTACCGCAACTGCCCTGCTGAAAGTCAAAGGCATTGCCGGAGCTTTCACCGATCCGATGACTTTGTCCATGGATCGGTATGCCGCAGGCAGTTATGACCGCGACCGGCTGCTTTCAAGTATCGGCAGATACCGCACCATGATTGCACAAGCCAATGTAACGGCTTCGGATATTACAGTTGAAATGACAGGCAAAAACAGTGCCAGAGCGTATTTTTCCGGGCGTTTTGCCGGAGAACTCAAAAACTCCATGAGCGATACCATTGTTAAAGATATTGAAGCGGAATTGATAAAACTTGACGGCAGATGGCTGATCAGAAGTATGAAATTCCGCAATGTTTTACATTAAATTTGAGGACAATATGATCTTACATATCACTCCATCGCAGGTCGCCGGAAAAGTTGCTGTTCCGGGGAGCAAATCACATACCATCCGTGCCATTGCCGGGGCATTGCTTGCCGATGGCAAAAGTTTCGTGCGTTCACCCCTGTTAAGTTTTGATACCGCCAGCACCCTTGCCGCCGCAGTGGAAATGGGTGCCAAAGCCGAAAAGTTTGCCGACCGCTGGGAAATAACCGGTTGCGGCGGCACCCCTGCCGTACCGGGCAAAGTTCTGGATATGGGCAACTCCGGCACCGGCTTGCGGATGCTTACGGCGGCGGCGGCTCTTGCCAATGGCAAAGTGAGTTTTACCGGCGATGAATCGCTTTGCAGCCGGGGTATGAAGCCCTTGCTGGATGCGTTGCGGAAACTCAATGTGCAGGTAACTGCCGCCCCCGGCGATCACGCTCCGTTGAGCGTGCAAGGTGCTTTGCAGGGCGGCAAAACCCAGGTGGAGGCACTCTGTTCGCAATATTTGAGTGCATTGCTGTTTGCCGCGCCGTGTATAAAAAACGGCGGTCTGGAGATCGAAGTGACCAAACTTTCGGAAGAACCCTATGTGGAAATAACTCTGAACTGGCTCCGGAAACTGGGCGTTGAATTTACCGCCTCAAAGGATTTGATGCACTTTTTTATTCCCGGCAATCAGAAAATGCAGGCTTTTGACAGTGTTATTCCGGCAGACTTTTCCACAGCGGCGTTTCCGCTGGGGGCGGGGATCGTTGCGGGCAAGGCTTCCGGCGTAACCATACAGAATCTGGATTTTGCCGATGCTCAAGGCGATAAAGCTGTATTTAAGATGCTGGAAAGTCTGGGGGCAAAACTCCAATACAATCCGGATAATTCGGTAACAGTGTATCCCGGGAAATTGAGTTCCGGCGAACTTGATCTGGGGCAGACTCCGGACGCACTGCCGCTGTTGGCGGCGGTCGCCGCTGTAAATGAAGGCTCGGTCATTACGCTGGGCAATGCCGGTCAGGCACGCAACAAGGAAACCGACCGCATAGCCTGTATGACCAGAGAATTGCGGAAAATGGGGGCAATGATCGAAGAAAAGCCCGATGCCATGATAATCACCGGTACCAGACTCCACGGTGCAACGGTGGATAGTTGCAAAGATCACCGGCTGGCAATGGCACTGGCAGTGGCGGCACTCGCCGCTGAAGGCCCCACCGAAATACTGGATGCCGAATCGTGTGCAGTAACCTATCCGGACTTCATAAAAGATTTCCAGAATCTGGGAGCAGATTTCCAAACAGCATAAAAAAGCGGGAACCGGTGCAAAAGGTGCAACTCTCAAAAGTATGCCGCAAGACAAGGCTGAACTTTTGAGAGTTGTATTCGCAAAACGGTTTGGCAGAAAAAGTCCCCGGAATCATGCTGTTACACCGCAACGAGCCATTTAATGACTCATTACGACCTGATTTTTGAATGTCAGGTTTATCCGGTTTCTGCCATCGCCCCGGCGGATGGCATCTTCGATGGCACTTTGCAGAATATCCAGCCATTCGGTGTAATTGCCGCGGGGCATGGTAACATGGTAACGGCGTACCATCGAACCACGGCGGTAATCCATAAGTGTTACCAGATTATCCGGCTGCCGCAGACTCACTGCCGCCACCGAAAAATTCTTATAACGCTGAACAGTCATTATCAAATGCAATGCCGGACGCAGAGCAGTATGCACTTCGCCTGAACTCATAGTTGTATGCACGCCGCCATTGATTACCGGCAGATTATCGTGGACTCCGAAACACTCGCCGGCATTCATCACCACACCGTTGGCATCAACTACCAGCGGCGAACGGGGCCGTCCGATAAAAGCCCGCGGGGTGCGTTCTTCGATTTTGATTTCCAGCGTATCCGGCAGAACCGCCCGCACCCGGGCATCTTCAACATTGGGTATGGATCGCAATTCCCGCCGCAGTTTTTCCGGTTGCAGGGCAAAAAGATTACTCTTGCCGATATGCAGATCAAGTTTGTTCAAAAGCTGCCTGGCTGTTATGCTGTCTTTACCCCAATATCCGCTGGAAACAATATTGACATGGCGGAGAGTAAAGCGTTTATTATCTTCAAACATACGGTTTTTCAGCCAATACAGTCCCAGCACACAGCCGATCATGACGATCAGCAGTATGCACAGCAATACAATGCCACGGATAAGTTTTTTCTTTTTCTGACGCACCGCCGGATCGTTGGTTCCGGCAGGACTTTTGCTTTTACGGACGGTTGCCATTATTAAAAATCTCCTGATAACAAGGCTTAATATAATCGCATATTTTCAATTTTAAAAGCGTCAAATTCATAAAAGTATGATTTTTTTTCAAAACCCGCTGAATTGCAGTTGAAACTCTCCGCAAACAGTGCTAAATTACAGTAAAAGGTCACTTCTGCAAAAAGTTTTGTTTATGGAAAACAGTCAGGCTAATATTCAACTTGAAATGAATTTCAATACGCCGTCAGGCAACCGCTTCCGCCGCTGTCTGGATAACGGGGTCTTTACTGTGTTGTTTGAACATGCCGCCCCCGGCATGGAACTCGACGATAATGATGCGGCAATGCGTCTTGCGGAGCTGGAAAAAATCGTGCTTGCCTCGCGGGAAGTACCGGCGGCACTGGCTCTTACCGACCGGAGTTTTTCCGACAACGCCCGCCGGGCGGTGGATTATGCAACTTTACTGCCGGAAAAAAACCGCAATTCACATTTGATCTACCTTTCGGGGCGTAATTCCTCCCCCGAAACAGTTCAGAGTTTGATCGCTCAAGCCAAAAACAGCAATCTTGCCAACATCATTGCTGTTTCCGGCGACAGCCGCCTGAACGAAGGTTGCCGGGATTTGAAGAATATGGAGTTCTGCGAAAGTATCAATACTCTGCGTTTTATACACGAAAATACCACTTTGCAGGACTTCTTTGCCGGAGCAACAGTCAACGCTCACTTATCATCGGCTCCGGCTCTTTACAGTGCTATGTTCAAACTGATAAAAAAATTCAACTGCGGGGCGGAGTTTGCCGTGACCCAGGCCGGATTTGATATGGCACAGCTTGATGCTCTGCGGCGTTACCTTACCTGGCGGGGATACCACCAGCCGCTGATCGCACGATTGATGTTGCTGACTCCGGAACGGGTGGAAAAAATCATTGCCAACGCACTGCCGGGTATAACTATTTCGCAAGACTTTTTGATGATGCTCGAAAAGGAATTGCGTTTTTCTGCCAGCCAGTTTGAAGCCGCCCAGTACCGCCGATTGGAGTTACAGGCCGCCGGGTGCAAACTTCTTGGATACAGCGGGATACAAATTTTCGGAGCGGATACACCTTCTAAAATGCACATCGCTTTGGAGCGGGTAGGCAGAGCTTTGAAAGAATTCACCAACCTTAAATGCTGGGAAGAAGAATATAAATTCTATATAGCCCGCAGTGATATTGCTCCGGCGGATCAGCATTTTTATTTATTTGAAGACCTTCTGCAAGGTATGCCGCCGGAAAATTCCACCCACGCCCTGACTGAATTCAGGTTGCCGCGGCAGAGTTTCAAGAGCAAACTCGGCGACCGGGCAAGGCGTTTCTTCTTCCCGGATGCCGGTCAGCAGGATGCCGGAGAACGCCGCTGGCTGAAAAAACTCCTTGCCGGATGTCAAAGTTGCGAAAACTGCCGCTTGCCGGAAACGCAGTTCTACTGTCCGGAACGCTGTCCCAAGCGTTTAGCCAACGGTGTCTGCGGCGGAGTCCGCAGTAACGGCGAATGCGAAGTCGGAAACATGCCGTGCGTACATGTGCAGATATGGCACGCCGCCGAACGCAACCGCCAAAGCGATACTCTGGAAAACAAAATAATAGAATCCGGAAAAAACAGTTGATTGCAGATCCCGGTCTGCTGTATTAAAAACCGGGGAATAGGCATAAAAAACAGATGGTGTTGCAAAACTCCAAGACTCAATGCCGACAGCCGCCGCGTGTGCTGCCTGGCGATTTTTAATTAGAGCGGCGGCATACGCCGCCTTAAGCGATTTTACGGCAAACCGTAAAATCGTCCTCAAACGCCGGATGACTTCGCTCAACGCCGGAGCTGCTTCGCGGAACCTTTCCGCTCGGTTTGCCGGAATTTATCCGGCAAACTACCTCCCCATGCGTTCGCGGCGGTATGCCGCGTTAGCTGTCGGCTGGCTGCATTGACTCTTGGAGTTTTGCAACACCCTTGTCTTTGCCACTCAAAACAGTTTTTATACCGTCAGCGGTTGGCTTTGATCCGTTCGCGGACGCTCTTTTCGTAGGCATCAAGGTCTTCGATCGTGAGCTTTGCCATATTGGTTTTCATTGCCGCTTCGGCTACTTTGCGTGCCACATGCGGTACTACGCGGGGGTCGAAGGGTTTGGGGATAACATAAGAAAGTTTGAGCGGATTTTCGCCGTCAAACATGCCGTTTGCCGCATCCGCCGGATATGCCTTTTTGAGTTCTTCCATAGTTTCGGCATCAACTTTCATAGCGGCTACTTCGCACAGGGCTTCGGCGGCGGCAAGTTTCATTTCTTCATTGACATTGCGGGCACGGCAGTCCAACGCACCGCGGAAGATACCGGGGAACCCCAACACATTGTTGATCTGGTTGGGGAAGTCGGTTCTGCCCGTACCCACCACAGCCGCACCGGCTTCAAACGCATCGGTCGGGAAGATTTCCGGCGTGGGGTTTGCCATAGCAAAAATAATTGGATTGGGATTCATGGTCTTGACCATTTCTCTGGTCAGGCAGTTGCCGACCGAAAGACCCAGAAATACATCCGCACCCACCAACGCATCCGCCAGAGTACGCTTATCGGTTTTGACGGCAAAACGCTGTTTTTCTCTGGAAAGATCACTTCTGCCGTCGTGGATAACGCCTTTGCTGTCGCACATGATGAAATTTTCGCGTTTGGCACCGGCGGTTATGTAAAGTTCACTGCATGAAATACCTGCCGCACCGGCTCCGTTGACCACAAACTTGCAGTCTTCCAGCTTTTTGCCCAACAGTTTGGTCGCGTTGAGAATAGCCGCCAGCGAGATGATCGCCGTGCCGTGCTGGTCGTCGTGGAAGACCGGTATATTCATCTTTTCTTTCAAAGTCTGTTCAACTTCAAAACAGGCCGGAGCCCCGATGTCTTCGAGGTTGATGCCGCCGAAACTCGGTTCCAGACATTCAGTTACAGCAATGAGCTTTGCCGGATCGGTCTTGCCGTTTTCTTTGAATACTTTGGAGATGCACAGCGGTACCGCATCAATATCGGCAAAACGCTTGAACAGCACCGCCTTGCCTTCCATTACCGGCAGACCGGCTTCGGGACCGATATTGCCCAGCCCCAGCACCGCAGTACCGTCGCTGACAACAGCTACGAGATTGCCTTTAACAGTGTAATCCCAGACTTTTTCCGGTGCATCTTTGATTTCCAGACAGGGCTGTGCCACGCCGGGGGTGTAGGCAAGTGCCAGATCCTGCTGATTGTCGCAAGGCTTGCTGGATACCACATGGATTTTGCCCGGTACCGGTTCGGAATGATACTTGAGGGCGGCAGCTTTCAAATCGTTGCTCATAATATATGCTCCATAGTTTTGGTTGAAAAATATTTTTATGCCTGAAGAATATGGAATTATTCCTCTTTATTGCGGATTTCAAAAATACAGGCGTAGGCAAACAGATTCGGCAGACCTGCCGCCAGAAAACTGCGGTCACGCCCCACCGGAAATGAGCGGATGATCTCGATATTGGATCGTTCGCAAAGCTCCCGGAAGTCCTGAATCGTTCCCAGATGGATATTGGGGGTGTTGTACCACTGGTGCGGCAACGCCACATTTCGGGGCATTCTGCCGGCAAACGCCAGCTGCAGCCGGTTGCGGATATGCCCGAAGTTGATAAATCCGACCAGACCCCGTCTGCCGATACGCACTACTTCCCGCAATACAGCTTCGGGATTGGTCAACTCCTGCAAGACTCTGGTCAGCAGTACACAGTCAAAACTTTTATCCTGCAAATAATTCAGATTGCTGTTCAAGTCGCCGTGGATCACCGGAATGCCCTGTTTTACACACTCTGCAACCATATCTGCATCCAGCTCCACGCCCAGCGGACGGACATCTTTCCGCTTTTTGAGATACTTGAGAAAATCCCCGTTGCCGCACCCCAAATCCAACACCCGGCTGCCCGGTTCTATAAGTTCAGCTATCCGCCGCAGATCGGGGCGGCTGATCATATCTTCTGCCGCAACCGGCGTTACTGTTCCGGAATTCTTTTTCATTAAAAATCCTCCCGCTGATTGTGCAGAAAATCACGGATCAATGCCCCCAGCCGGTCAACTTCCAGCAAAAATGCGTCATGACCGTAGCTGGATTCTATCTCGCAAAACGAACAATTCAGACTGTTTGCCAATGCCGCCTTGACGATAACTTCGCTCTGGGCGGTGGTAAAAAGCCAGTCGCTGGAAAACGACACCACCAGCATATCAGCCTTGTAATTTTTCATGGCGTCCGCCAGATCGCCGCCGTCGGCCAAATCGTAGTAATCTATGGCACGGGTTATATACAAATAGCTGTTGGCATCAAAACGCTCCACAAAACGCTGGCCCTGATACTCCAGATAACTCTCCACGGCAAAATCCCGTTTGAAGGCAAAACTGTACGACTCGGCATCCTGTAAATTTCTGCCGAATTTGCGAGCCATGGATTCATCGCTCAAATAGGTTATGTGTGCCAGCATCCGGGCGGTGGCAAGTCCGTGTTCGGGATTGACGGTGTATTCGCCGTTGCAGAAATTCACATCGCTGCGAATCGCCTGACTTCCCACCCAGTTGAAGGCAATACTCTGCGACCCCAACTGCGATGTTGTAGCTATAGCCACCACGCTTTTTACCATATCCGGATAGAGCTTGCCCCACTCCAGAGATTGCATACCGCCCATGGAACCGCCGACCACTGCCAGCAGTTTTTTTATCCCCAAATGATCGATCAAACGCTTTTGAGCCCGCACCATATCGGAAATCGTTACCACCGGAAAATCCAGATTGTAGAGTTTGCCGGTCGCCGGATTGACCGACCGCGGCCCCGTAGAGCCGGAACAGCCGCCGATAACATTGGAGCAGATCACAAAGTATTTATCAGTATCAATAAATTTTCCTGGACCGACCATTTCGTCCCACCAGCCGGGTTTGCGGTCTTCCGGAGAATATTTACCGGCAACATGAGCATCGCCGGTCAGGGCGTGATGGATGAGTACGGCATTATCGAGCTTTTCCGAAAGCGTACCGTAAGTTTCGTAACGCAAATTCACATCGTAAAGTTTGCGTCCGCAATCCAGCAGTAAAGCGTTTTCTTCGCCGGAACCGAAATTGAAATCCCGGTACTGCACCTGCAGGAAATTTTCCGCACTGTCACTCATGGCAAATATCGTGTTCAGTAAATTGTTTACAAATTGTTTTCGCAATAATATAACACAATTTCCGGCAAAAACAAACCTGAAAGCACTTTATGTTTTGAAGTTATTTCTTTATACAGCGATATACCACCGCCGGAGGGAGATTTTTCCATATCACCGGAGATAATTCCACTTGGGCAAACTCTTTTTCCAGCAGTTTGCGGAAGCGTATCCCGCCCGGCATTATCATGCCTTGCAAATAGGCGAATGTGGAAAATTTTCCGCCCGGTTTTAATGATCTGACCACCGCAGAGAGTATATTCTGCTGTAATTTTTCCGGAAAAGATGCCCACGGCAGACCGGAAATCACTGCGTCAAGAGCTTCAATACCTTCGTTTTGACAGAGTTTATCCAGTTCACAGGCATTGGCGTTGAATATTTCCACACCGGGCATAGCTGTTTTGAACTCGTCATAAATATTTTTATCCAGTTCCACAGCAAAAAAACGGGTATTTTTGCCGCACTGCCGCACGGCTTCGCGGGTAACAACTCCGGTTCCGGGTCCCAGTTCGGCGGCAACGGCGGCATTTTCCAACTCCAGCCAATCCACCAATTCCCGGCACAGGCGTTCACCGGAGGGGGCAATCGCCCCCACCTGTATGGGGTGCCGTAAAAATTGTTTCAGCAGAAACCAGCGTCCAGCCATATCGTTTACCTTCCCGGCAATGCCGTGTTCAAAGATTTTTCATGGCATTTTTGAAACTGTCAGCACTGTTGGCGATTATTGACTCATCCACGCAGAAAGTCAAACGGAAATGTCCTTCCAGACCGAATCCCCTGCCCGGCACAGCCAAAATGCGTTCCGCCAGCAGTTTTTCCACAAAAATACGCTCATCCGCCACCGGTGATTTCGGGAAGAAGTAGAATGCACCTTTGGGCATAAGAAATTCGATTCCCGCATCGGTCAGCACTTCCGCCATCAGATTGCGGCGGCGGCGGTAAATATCCAGATCGACCGTGGCATCCACACTGCGGATGAGTATCTGCTGTGCCAGTGCCGGGGCGTTGACATAACCCAGAATACGGTTGGTCATAATAACGCCGTTAAGCAATTCTTCAGCACCTTCAAGTGCCGGATTCACCGCCACATAGCCGATACGCTCGCCAGCCAGCGAAAGCGTTTTGGAAAATGAACCGATCACCACCGATGCCGGATAGACCGAAAAGACTGACGGCACTTCGCAGTTGTCGTAGTTCAGATAACGGTAAGGTTCGTCCGCAATCAGATAGATCGTTCTGCCGTATTTGGCAGAAGCTTCGTTCAACACGCCGGCAAGTTCTTCCAACTCTTTCCGGGTATAGATCTGACCGGTGGGGTTGTTGGGCGAATTTACCAATACTGCACGGGTCTTGCTGTTGATTGCCGCGGCAATAGCAGAACAATCCAATTCAAAAGTATCTTTTTTACTGGGTACCGGAACCAGTTTTCCCTGAAAATTCCCGGCATAAAAAGCGTATTCCACAAAGTACGGCGAAGGGCAGATAACTTCGTCCCCCGCTTCCAGCACCGCCCGGAAAAAGGCGTTGATGCCGCCGGCGGCACCGCAAGTGGCTACCACATGACTGCCGGGAACAGTTACGCCCTGTTCTCTGGTAAGGTATTCGCCGAGTCGGGCACGACATTCCGGATAACCGGCGTTGGGCATATAGCCCAACGCAAAGGGCTGATCGGCTTTTTCGGCAATTTCCTGCAACGCAGTTTTCACCGCTGCCGGGGCAGGAACATCGGGATTGCCCAGACTGAAATCGTAAACTTTGTCGTTGCCGTATTTTTTACGCAGTTCATTGCCGGCTTCAAACATCTTGCGGATCATCGAAGAATTGCCCAAAGCAGCGGCGATTTGTTTGGAAAGCAGTGTACTCATTTTATTTTTCAACCTTTCGTCATGGTAAATTTATTTATTTTCAGGTACGATCAATTCTGCGATCTCCGGTGCTGCATCACGCAGCATCTTCATGGATATTTCCAGAGCTTTCGCCGAGGTTTCACATTCCAGAACTTCCATTGCCGCCAATTCCGCATCTGCCATCTGCAGCTTGCGGATGACCCGCCGTACCGGACCGAGCATTGCCGGCGGCATACTCAATTCATTAACGCCCAAACCGACCAGCAGCGGCGTAAAACGCGGATCTCCGGCGATCTGCCCGCACACGCTTACGGGAATGTTGTGCTTGCGGGCAACTGCTATACAGTTGGCGATCAGAGTCAGCACCGCCGGATGTGTGGGCATATCCAGATAATTGAGCCGTTCATTGGTACGGTCAACCGCCAGAGTATATTGCACCAGATCATTGGTACCGATGCTGAAAAAATCCACCACTTTTGCCAGCGGCCCCGCCAGCAGTGCCGCCGCCGGAGTTTCGATCATAGCCCCGATCGGCAGATGCAAAGCGTGTTCTATATGTTCGTAATGCAGTTCTTCCTGCAACTGCGATATAAGTTTTTTTACTTCGATTATTTCCTCAACACATGTAACCATCGGCAGCATCACTTTAAGATTGCCGAAGATTCCTGCCCGCAGCAATGCCCGCAGCTGTGTGCGTAATATATCCGGCCGCTCCCGCAGACAGAAGCGTATGCCGCGTAATCCGAGGAAAGGATTGGGTTCAGCATATCTCTGCAACGCCTGATCGAGCTTGTCGCCGCCAATATCCAATGTACGGACGACTACCGGTTCGTTTTTCATCTTGGCGAGCATTTCGCAATAAATATCGAGCTGTTCCTCTTCGTTCGGCAGACCGCTGGCGTTCAGAAACATATATTCACTGCGGAAAAGTCCGATGCCTACCCCGCCGAATTCATGCACAGTTTCAATATCTTCAACCTTTTCGATATTACCGGAAAGCTGTAAAACAAATCCGTCGCATGTTTCCGCACTCAAGCGTTTTTCGTCGGCAAGTTTATGGAAAAAAATCAGTGTTTCTTCAGCCTTACGCCGGTATTCAGCTTCGGTTTCCCGGGTCGGATGCAGAATAAGTTTGCCGCTGTAACCATCCAATATGAGCATGTCGTTATCTTTTACCTGCTCAAAAAAATCTCCGGGGATCCCCAGCACTGCCGGCAACTGCATGGAACGGGCGAGAATAGCGGTATGCGAAGTCGTACTGCCGGTTTCCACCGCAAAACCCAGCACCCGGCGGCGGTCAAGAGCCGCTGTATCCGAAGGCGTAAGGTCATGGGCAAGAATAATACGCTGATCGTCGTAATCCATACTGCTGTCGGAACGGCGTTGCAGATGGTTGAGAATCCTTGCGGCAACATCGCGTATATCGGCAGTGCGTTCTTTGATATAATTATCAGGCATGACCGATATGGCGGCAACAAATTTTTCCACCACCTTGAAAAATGCGTAGTCAGCCGGTTTGAGCTGATTGCTTATCATCTGTTCGACCTCACGGGTCAACAACTGATCGTCAGTTATCAGAAGCTGGGCGTCGAATATGCCTACATCGTGAGCATCGGCTTTCCGGCGTAATTCGTTTTGCAAATGCAGTATTTCATTGCGGGCGGCATCCAGAGCCGCATGGAAATGACTTATTTCGTCTGCAACAGCACTTTCGCTGATCGTGCTGTCAACGGGTTCTATATAAAAACCTTCTTCCTGCCGGACAAAGCACACTCTGCCTATTGCATAGCCGCTGCTGGCAGCTATGCCCTGACAAATGATCTCTGAATGATTTTCCGGCATAAGAATTTATTTTCCTGCTTTATTCTTCATCGAATCCGGCGGCAAAGAGTCCGCTGATCTCCTGCACAGCCTGTGTTGCCACCGCAGAATCGCTGCAATTTACCGACAAAGTCAATTCCGTCCCGCATGGAGCCCCAAGCATCAGCAGAGAGAGAATACTTTTAGCATCGGCAGGCTCACCACCCTCCGGAGTCAGAAATATATCGGCGGCAAAGCTGGAAGCCATCCGGGCAATCAACGCCGCCGGCCGGGCATGAAGCCCCAACCGGTTCAATATCGTAACTTTTACTTCCAACTTTCTGCACTCCATATTTGATCATACAACACAAATGATGTATTAATATACTTCAATATGAAAAATTTGCAACTTTCAAGCCCCAAATAAAGCGAATAAAAGCATGTATGTTACTCAAAGACAAGACTGGACTTCAGTGAGTTGCATCTGTAAAACACTGCCTTTAAAATCGACCTAAAAAGATTTCGGTTTTCAGATTTTCCACTACCGATCCGTCGCGGGCGTATTGCTGAAAAACTTGATTAAGTTCTGCGTAAAAACGATCAAAGTTGCAACTGCCGGAAACGGGCGTGTAAGATCGGGAACGCATATTCCCCATAAAAGCGGTCATATCCATGACAAAAGGGTTATCGAATTCAACTTTTTCGACTTCACGAAAATAGCTGTACCGCAGAAAGGCATCGCCCTCGGCAGGAGTGCGTTTACCGGCATAACCTTTGCTGAACCGGGGGCAATATTTACGGCAGATATTATCGCGGGCAACAGTAAAATCATTTTTCCGCACCGAGTTCCAAATGATCGCCACTCTGCCGCCGGGGTGCAGAATACGCATTGCTTCCTGTTTGAATTTATCTTCGTCCAGCCAGTGAAAAGCCTGGGCAACAGTAATCAAATCCACCGAAGAATCCGGAAGATGGGTATCTTCTCCCGAACCGTCAAAACAGCAAATATCCGGCAACAGCCGCTGAAACTCCTGCCGCATATCTTTGTTGGGTTCCAAAGCGGCAACTGAACTGAATTCAGCAAGCAAAGCCTGCGTAAAAATCCCGGTTCCGGCACCGACATCAAGCACCAAACCATCGCCGCATTTTTTTCGCAGCCAACCAATGGCAGCTGCCGGATAAGCCGGACGGAAACGGGCATAATCAGCAGATTTACAGTTGAAAAGTTCTTTATTATCAGTCATAAATAAAACTCTATCCGGTAAAAAAGTTTTTTTTCACATCAGCTGCCGGTAGATCCATTTTGTCAATCTGACTGACGGTTTTTCTATCAGCTGATAAAACAGAAATCCGGCGAGCCAGTTTGCCGGAACAGCAGTCAGAAAAACGATCACGATATTCCATACATAACTTATACCGCCATTATGCAGTTTCAAAAACAACCACGCCGAAAAAGACATCATAACAGTAAAGTGACTCAAAACCAGCGTAAAAGAATACTCTCCGGCTTTGACCAGAAATCTTCCGGAAAGGATTTTCTGCATCCAAACCGAATTACAACAGGAAATCAACACCATAAATGCTCCAATGCCGTAAACAGTAAAAACAGAAACCTTTCCCAGCCACACTTCCGGGAAATTCCCGATCACAACCCCTCCGGCAAGCAGCAGAAGATTCAGATAATTCGGCAGAGTGATATTTCTTTTATTCAAAGCAACAACAATATCCGCCGCCACGATCCCGCCAAGAAATGCAGTATATGCCGGAGCGGCAAAAGTCAGCAAAAAGAGTCCTCCGTAAATCAGATAACGCTTTTTCAACATCGCCGATCCCATAATTGCCAGATAACTGAAATACGACCCGTAAAGAATCAGATTCATACACCACAGTACACTGCAATAATCACTGTTGCCGGTAAATGGAGTTTTGTAAACCGCACAATATAAAGCATCAGCAATTGAAGGTTCGGCAGTATAAAACGCTTTATCCCAGTTATTATTCAACAGCTTACCCAGCTCCTGATTGAAAAAGCAACCGGCTTTCCAGACCATCAAAGCCAATAAGATACATCCGGCAACCGGAAAAAGCAAACGGAAATACCGGACAGTGATTTGCCGGTGCAACTGCTCAAAAGTTCTGTCCCGGAAAAATATAAATGCAGGGATAAAAGCAATGATCGCAAAAAATATGTACAGCGGCCACGAACCGTTGCTTAATACGGAATAAGGAAAATAGTTGAAATAACATTCCGCCCGGTCATTTGCGGCAACCCCGCTCTGCCAACCGATATACCCGAATGCCGCATAAGCAAGCAGATAATGAAACAGCACGATCCAAATTCCGCATAAACCCTTCAAACCATCAACAGCTTCCAATCTTGAACTTTTCAAAACCAACACCCCTTAAAAAATAATATTTGACAATTTTCCTGAAATATAACACAAAACGGCAATAAATACAAGTTAATTTTCAGTTATCCTGTAATTTTTGTTTACTGTACTTACAGCCTTGATTTTTAAATTGTTTTATTATCAAATTCCATTCAAAAAAATCATCCAGCGGCTTTTGGTTCTTTATTCTTTGCCGGAGGTTGGAACTTTGGCGAATACTTTCAGGACGGTTGCCGCCGAGTCTGCTTTTACTTCTGACATAAAAAGATTGTAGATATTCTGCTGACTGCGGCTGGCGGGGTTGTCGTTACGGGCGGTTGTGTATTTACCGTTATTTTTCAGCACTCTGCTTTTGAATTTGTCGTTAAGTTCAAAAGCAAGGATCTTTTTCAGCTTCTGGCAATTTTCCTGCCGTATTACAGGAAAGAGCATCTCTATACGCCGGTCAAGGTTGCGGGTCATAAAATCGGCACTGGAAAGATAAAACTCTTCGTTGCCGCCATTGGCAAAATAGTAGATGCGGCTGTGTTCCAGATAGCGGTCAACGATGCTTATGACATTTATATTGTCATTGCCGACATGCGGTTGCAAACAACAGATGCCCCGCACGATCAAGTCGATCTTCACACCGGCATCGGCGGCGGCGTATAATTTCCGGATCATATCCGGGTCGGTCAGGCTGTTCATCTTGGCTATGATCCTGCCGGGGCGTTCCGGAGTGGAGTTTGCGATTTCCCGCTCAATAAGTTCCGAAAGTTTCCACCGCATATCAAATGGTGATGCGGCGATCTTTGACCAGTTTATCTGCACTTTGGCGTTGCCGGTAATGATGTTGAACAATCTTGATACATCTTCGCACAGCGGTTCATCGTCGGAAAATATGCTCAAATCGGTATAAAGTCTGGCGGTTTTATCGTTGTAATTGCCGGTTCCCAGATGCACATAACGCTTGATATTTTCTTTTTCTTTACGCACGATCAAAAGCGATTTACAGTGTATTTTCAAGCCCGATATGCCATACACCACATGGGCCCCGGCTTCTTCCAGGCGTCTTGCCCAAACGATGTTGTTGCCTTCGTCAAACCGGGCTTTAAGTTCCACAATCACTGTAACCTGTTTGCCGTTAGCGGCGGCACGGGCGAGCATTGCCACTACCGGCGAATCGCCGCTTACGCGGTATAAAGTCTGTTTGATCGCCAACACAGCCGGATCGTCGGCAGCGGCGGCAAGCAGCCGGATCACCGGATCGAATTTCTGAAACGGCACTGCCAGAAGTATCTCTTTATGCTTGGTGATGCTTTCAAAAATATTTTCATTTTCCGGCAGTTCCACATTGTTTACCGGCAGCCACGGTTTTTCCAGCAGATCGGGGCGGTTGATTTTACCGATCAGCTCAAAAAGAGCTTTCAGGTTAAGCATACCTTTTACGGTATAGCGGTAAGATGCATCAAGCTCAAACTCTTTGGCAAGCCAGTTACGCAGCGATCCTCCGGCCTGATTGGATACTTCCAGCCGGATCGGTTCCCGTGAACGGCGTTCCAAGAGATTCAGTTCCACAGAACGCAAAAGGTCATCACATTCTTCTTCGATGGCAAAGTCCATATCTCTGGTGATCCGGAACGGGAAACTCTCCAATATCTTACAGCCGGTAAAGAGTTCCGGCAGTTCGCTTTCGATAAGTTCTTCCAGCAGAACAAATGCCTGACCGGGGAGCTTGTCATCGACTGCGATAAAGCGGTCAAGCACTTCCGGAACTTCCACAAACGCAAAGAAATCACTTTTTTTGTCCGCAGTATTTTTCAGATGCACCGCCAATTCAATAACGCCGTTGTTCAGCACCGGAAAGGGATGGCTGGGATCGACCGCCAGCGGTGTAAGCACCGGCAGAACCGATTTGCGAAAATATTCTTTAAGCTGTTTGCGGGCTTTGCCGGGGAGTTTTTTCAAGCTGGTTATGCGGATCTCTTTCTTTTCCAGTTCCGGCAATAAATCATTGTAAAGTATGCGGTGCTGACGGCTTAAAAGTTTATCGAGTTTCCAGTGTAAAGTCTGGAGCTGTTGTTGGGCGGTAAGTCCGGCGGGGTCGGCGGTATGGTCGCCGGTCTTTACCGCATGACGCAAACCGGCAACGCGAACCATGAAAAATTCGTCCAGATTACTGCTGAAAATAGCGATGAATTTCAACCGTTCCAGCAAGGGCAGAGCCTTACATGCACTTTCGTCCAACACCCGCGAATTGAAATCCAGCCAGCTTAATTCCCGACTTAAAAAAATTTCGGTTCCATACTCTTTTTCCATCTTCTGCTACTCCTGAAAACGCAATATTTCTGCACCTTCCGCCAGATTATGCGGGTGAACAAAGTCTGCCGTACTGCAATACCGCTCCGGCTCGATAACAGTAAAGACCGCTTTTTTGCCCGGAGTGATTGCTCCGATATCGTGCAAATTGAATATATTGGCAATGTTATTGCTCATTTCGGCAACGGTTTCGCCGTAAGCGGCCCCCTGCCGGCGGCGTAATGCAAAGTATTCGCAATGATTGCCGAAACCGCGGGGATGACTGCTGCCGAACTCAAAAGTTTGATTGCGTGCGGTTTCATCACTGCCGGGAACCACTGATTTATGGGCCGCTAAAAGCTCCATATTTTCCTGCGAAAGCGTATGAAAAGCCCCCACCGCCCCCGGAGCATCAAGCCGGAGGAGGTGCAAATAAAGTTCTTCCGGCGGCAGAGATTCTCTCCGGGCGGCATCAGTAATAAGCATACCGTTATATTGGCTGTATATGCCGGAAGCTGAAACTATCCGTACCTTCTGCCAGTATTCCGGAGAGCGTTCCTGACGCAATTTCTGTAATATCCGGGTGAAAACATCCGCCTTCTGCAATTCACCTGTAATCGTTACATCGTCGTATTCATCAAAGGGCGGAGGCAATATCACGCTCAACTGGGTCATAGAGGCGTTGTAGCAGTATATATCGCCGGAGACTTGCAGAGCCCGGCAGTCAAGAGCGTTCAATATGGCATTGATCTTGTGAAAATTCTGTGTTCCGGCGGTTTTCAGATGGCTCAAATGCAGTTTTTGCAGTTTTGCCCGTCTGGCGGCTTCAAGCGTTTCAGACAGAGCATTTTCCAGATCATTGCCTTCGCTTTTGAGGTGTATGGTAAAAACTTTATTATGTTTTGCCACGACTTTCAGCAAAGCAACCAATTCATCCATATCGGCAAAACACCCCGGCACATAGAGCAATCCGGCAGAAAATCCCACCGCTCCGGCGGCAAGTTCCCGGTCAAGGATATTGCACATGGCATCAAGTTCGATTTGGGAAAGCTGTTTTTTACTGTACCCGGCAACGCTTGAACGCAATGTGTTATGTCCGACTTGCGGGCAAAGCTCCAAACCGCTTTGCTGTTGGCGGAGTTGTTGCATATAACTTGTAAAATCCTGCCAGTCGAGCTTGACCTGATAGTTTTTGTAGAGCTTCTGCAAATGCTCAAGATTGTGTTCCGTCAAAGGAAAAGGCGAAAGTCCGCAGTTGCCGGAAATTTCAAAAGCTATGCCTTGAGCCGTTTTGCCTTGAGCCTCTTTCATGGCAAAAAGCGATATATCCGAGTGACCGTGGGCATCTATAAATGCCGGACACAGGAGTTTATCTTCATCAAAAAATCTGCTGTCCGGACTTTTGGAAGCAAAATCGCCGCGTTCCACCGCAATTATTCTGCCGTTTTCAAGCGTGATCCTGCCGGGGTATATTTCCGGCGTGGTTCCATCGGCTATCCGGCGGGCGATCAGGCGTTGAAAACTCATTTTTCACTCAATTCTGTTTATCCGCTCCGGCGGGGCGGTCGGGTGGAACTACACTGTCCAGGTCGCGGGGAATGACGGCGTACTGCAATATGGTTATCAAAGTCAGCACCAATATCATCTGCACAGTTACAACTGCCGTGGTCGCCAGCGATCCCCAGAGCATGGGCAACGCCGCCAGACCGGTCAGCAGACACAGTACATGCACCAGTTGAACCGCCCGTTTGCGGCTCAACCCCATACGGACAAAGCGGTGCGATATATGGTTGTGGTCGCCGATCCAGAAAGGTTTGCCGTTGAGTGTACGCACCACGGTCACGCACATGGCGTCAAAGATCGGCACCGCCAGAATACACAATGGTATCAATACCGAAATGCGGCTCGAAGCGGTCGCACTGTTAAAGTAAGTCGTACCGGCACTTGATACAGCCAGCAGATAACCGAGAAAATGACTGCCGCCATCGCCCATAAAAATAGATGCCGGAGTGTAGTTGTAAAACCAGAAGCCGAAAGCACATCCTGCCCCCAACGCACTCAAACATGCCACAAAGTATTGCTGTTGAAAGCCTGCCGCAACTGTAAACAAAAGCAACGCGATCCCGGCAGTACCTGCCGCCAGACCATCCATATTATCAAAAAAGTTGATGGCATTCATCAGCATCATAAACCAGAATACAGTTACGGCAAAACCGAACCACGGAGCCGCTACAAAAAGCGATATGCGTATATCGGCTCCGGCAACAGCGATCACAGCCACTATAAACTGACCGAGAAATTTCCAGTGGGCTTTCAGATGCCGCACATCGTCTATTGTCCCCAGTAAGGTGGCAATGCCCGCACCCAGTACCAGAAAACCGATCCTGCCCAGCACCGAAAAAGCTCCGGGAAAGTGATTTTTGATATTTTCGGTTCCCGGAATAGATGAACTGTATCTGACCAGCAGCAGTCCGGCTGCCAGGATCAGCAGCCAACCGGAAAACATTGCCGCACCGCCCAGAAGAGGAGTGGCTTTGCCGTGAAATTTATGTTTTTCGCCGCTGGGCCGATCCATAATATCCAGTTTGGCGGCAATTTTTTGAGCCGCCGGGGTCAGGAGTATAAGCGAAGCAACTCCGGCAAGGAAAATCAATATGTATATATGATGCCACTGAATTGACATTTTTCCGCAACTTTCATTTGTAAAAATCTTTAACTGATATTATTTTAATAAGATAACGCTTATTTTGGCGATTTCAAGTATGTGGAGATTTTTTTATGCACAAACATTATGTATTCGGCCCGGTCACATCCCGCCGGTTGGGTATATCGCTGGGGGTGGATCCCATCCGGAAGCACACATGTACCCTTGACTGCGTATATTGCGAAGCCGGCAAAACCGGCGAACTTACCTGTCAGCGGCAGGAATTTGCTCCTCTGGAGGTTGTGCAGAACGAATTGACTGCTGTGCTTAAAGATTCTCCGGAACTGGATTATATAACTTTTTCCGGTACCGGCGAACCGACCTTGTATCTGCATTTGACGGAATTGGCGTGCTGGATCAAAAAGAATTATCCGCAATACAGAATATGTCTTTTGACCAACGGTACACTGCTGAACGATCCGGATGTGTGCAGTGTTTTGGAGTATGTTGATCTGGCAATGCCCAATTTTGATGCTTCCAACGATGAGGAACTTGCCGTAATCAACCGTCCGGCGGCGGGTATAACCGTGGAATCACTTGCCCGCGGCATCCGCAACGCCGCCAGACGCTATCCCGGAAAACTGGCGTTGGAACTTTTTATTGTGCCGGGGATAAACGATAACAGCGAAAGTATCCGGCGGTTTGCTGAATACATAAAATCATTTGAGGGCTTGCACAGCGTTCAGCTCAACACCCTCGACCGTCCCGGCGTGGTCGATTGGATCCAACCGGCACCGGCGGAAACCATCCGCAAATTTATTGCCGCATTGGAGGATATTGTGCCGGTGGAAGCTGTGGGGCGGTTCCGCTGCCGCAGTAAGGCTTTCTGCAAAAATCTTCAGTTCGATGACGATGATAACCGGGTGCTGGCTCTGGTTTCCCGCCGTCCGGCAACCGCCGAAGATATAGCTTTACTGTTAGGCTTGAGCGTGGAAAAAGCCAGAGAAAAAGCGGAACTTTTACTGAAAAGCGGAAAAGTTTGTGCCGAAAAGATGCCGCGGGGAGTATTTTATTCGGCAGTATGATGATTTATTGATTGCATAAATGCCTTTGAGAGGCTATATTACAGCAATTTGAACATACAGGGTCTATTCGATGCGTAAAAGCAAAAACAAAAGTAAAGAAAAACCATTGCCGATAATCAGCGGATACAAGCCGAACCGTCATCTGGCATGGTATATATTTTTACCGGTATTTGTGCTGATTTGTGCATCGGCTCCGTGGCAGCGGACAGTGGCGAATTTTTTTGCTCCATACCTTGAAATCGGTAATTCGGTCAGCGGTGCGTTTGCCGATCAGACGGTCAAACTGCACAGCCGCAAAAAACTTGCCGACGAAGTTATGCGTTTGAGAAAACAGAATCTGGAGCTTGCCGTTCAAAATACTGTTTACAAGCGTTTGGCAGAAGAAAACCGCCAGCTCCGCAGTATGCTCAAACTTTCCGTACTGCCGGGGTACGAATACGCTTCCTGCGATATTCTGCTCCGCGACCCCTGGCTCTGGAACAACGGTTTTACCATCAATCTGGGCAGTAAAGACGGTTTGCAGCCGGGATTGGCGGTGATCGCTCCGGCTCCCGACCGGGCGGGCAGAGTGGTATTGCTGGGAGTGATCGAAAGTGTAAGTAAGTTTACATCGCATGTTATAAGTGTACTTAATCCGGAATTCAGTATTTCTGTATCACTGCCGGAATCCGGGGCGGTGGGATTTCTCAATGCCGGAGGTTTTGAACACTCTGCCGGAAATATGGCATCGGTGGGATTTTTACCGGCAAACAGCACCTTTGCCATCAATGAACAGATTTTCACCACCGGTTTTGAAGCGTCGATCCCCGGCGGCTTGTGGGTAGGCAGTCTGGCAAGCATAGAACAACACTCCATGCCTTTCGGCAACCGTCTTTACCGGCGTGGACTTATGCGTCCGGCGGGCAATCTTGAACATTTACGCAGTGCTGTGGTCGTTAAGGTCAGAAAAACTTCGCAGGATGGAACTTCCGGGCAATGAGTAAACTTGTATTTCTGCTGTTCAGCCAATTTTTACTGATAATTCTGGAGCTGGCAATGGGTAATTGCGGCTGGACTCTGCCGTGGGCGTTGCTGGGAGCTATATACATATCGCTGGCTTTCGGCAGAAACTGGGGCATTGCGGCGGCACTGCTGGCAGGAATGGTTCCGGCAGTACTTTACGGCGGCGGCTGGAACTTGCTGAAAATCATCATCTACCCGCTGTTGACGGGATTTGTCTGCTGGTGGATCGAACACCATAACGAAGATATAAATATCCGATTCTGGACACCCGGAGCCTGGGCGGGAGCAATATCGGCAATTCCGGCATTGGCAAATTTGCTTTTCCGCTGGAGCGAAAGCGGTATTTACCCAACAGAACTGCATTGGGTTTTGCTGAAAATGCTGTGGACTGCGGCAGTTTCGGCTCCGCTTTTTGTATTGATAACATTTACCGGCGAAGCGGCGGCGGAATTTCTGGGTCTGCCCCGTTTTCTTACCCGGAAAGGCGGTGAACAGCGATGACGCCGGTAAACAGTTTCCGGGTGCGGCTGGTGATAATTGCCGCCATAATGCTTGCGGGTTTTTCGGTACTGCTTTTCAAACTCTGGTACGAGCAGATACACCGGGGCGAACGCTACCGCAAATCCATCACCCGTCAATCGGTACGGCGGGTTCGCCTGCCGGGAATGCGGGGCAGGATCTTTACATCGGACTATCTGCTGCTGGCAGATAATGTACCGGGGTACAATCTGGTATTTTATTTGCAGGAAATGCGGCTCAATTCCCGCAAACGCACAATAGAAAACATCCGTTATATTGCTCAAAAAATGGCAAACGAACTGAACCGTCCGGACAGTTTGAGCGAAGAGGATATACGCCGCCATATCATCACACAACCGGGGCTGCCGCTGGTGATATTCAGAAATCTTTCAGATATCGAACTTGCCCGCTCGTATCAGCTTATGCCGCAAATGCCGGGCATGGGCATAGAAGTGGCAACGCTCCGCAGTTATCCGCAAAAAGATATGGCGTCGCTGACGATCGGCTTTACCCGGCCGGAAGACGCCGACGATGCTCCTGACCGCAAAGATTATTCCTATTATCAATCCGACCTTGCAGGCAAAAGCGGCGTGGAAAGGGCATTTGACCGATCTGCCGGCAATAAATACATACCCGGATTGCACAGTCAACCGGGCTACGAACTTATTCAAGTGGATCATCTGGGCTATGTAAACACCCGCCGTCTGGAATATCTTGCCCCCACTGCCGGGAGCAATATAGTGCTGACTCTGGACAGCCGGGCACAGAAGCTGGGTGAAAAACTCATGCGTAATCAGCGTGGAGCTTTAGTATTGCTCAATGCCGATACCGGAGAAATTCTGGCAACGGTATCTTCGCCGCGAATGGATATATCACGCACCACACCGGCGTGGAAAAAAGAGTATTATCAGCAACTTGAAAAAAATCCTGATCTGCCGATGTTTGACCGCGTGGCACACGGCAGATATATGCCCGGCAGTATTGTAAAACCCCTTGCGGCACTGGCGGCATTAAAAAACAATATTTCGCCGGAACATGAAGTCGAATGTGATGGCAGATCCATTATTCATGGAGCAAGGATCTCATGTGCCAACCGTTACGGACATGGCAAGATGAATATGCTTACAGCCATTGAACGCTCATGCAACGATTACTTTATCGAAACGGGGCTGGAACTGGGGCCGGAAAAACTTGCTGAAATGTATGCCGCCGCCGGTATCGGTGAACACCCCGGATTGGAAACCGGCGGAAATCGCGGACTGAATCCGGCGGAAAGAATAAAATCACCTCGGTATAAATGGCGTGATTACGATACAGCAAATATTTCAATCGGTCAGGGTATGATCCTGCTCTCGCCCTTGCAAGCGGCACGCTTTACCGCCGCCATCGCCAACGGCGGCAAACTTATGAAACTTACTTTGCTCAAAGCCGTTTTCGACGATAAAGGCAAACTGCTTTTCCGCAATCAGGTGCAGACTGTCAAGGAGTGGCAGTTACCGGCAAACGCTTTGGATATTGTGCGTAAAGGCATGTACCAGGTAGTCAATGCCCCACAGGGCAGCGGCAAAAGTGCCAAAAGCAATCAACTGACGATCTACGGCAAAACCGGTACCGCCGAAGTCGATACCGCCCGCGGCAGGATCAACAATACCTGGTTCAGTTGTTTTACTGAAAAAAATTCAGTGCGTTACGCATTGACCATATTGGTGGAAGAAGGCCGCTCCGGCGGCAGAAACTGTGCCCCGCTGGCAAAGAAATTTCTGGAAGAATACCTCAAGGAGATATAAGGAATATGCGGAAAAAAGTTTTGATAACCGGCGGTGGCAAACGCATCGGGGCGGCACTGGTCAGAGCTTTTGCCGAAAACGGCTGGCAGGTGTGTATCCATGTAAATAGATCCACCGCCGAAGCCGCCGGGTTGATCGCTCAACTGCCGAATCCCGACTGGCACAGTGTGACCCAATGCGATTTCAGTTTGCCGGAAAACCGTCAGGCGTGGCTGAAAAATCTTGAGTGTTTTGACCTGATAATCGCCAATGCCAGCTGTTACCGCCTGACCGGAGTCAATGAAAAAGAATCGCCGGAAAACCGTCAGCGTTACTGGCAGGTAAATTACCATGCAGTACTGGAGCTGATAGAGTTTCAGCAGAAAAATCTGCCGGAAAACCGCCCCGCATCGGCAATAATCATGCTCGATTGCGATGTTTTGAATCCCGATGGCGGCATCAAAGAATTTACCGAAGTACCGCCGGGAGTGGACAGTTACCTTGCCAGCCGCATAGCTCTGGCACACCAGCTGCCCGGTATTGCCCGCCGATACGCCCCGGATTTAAGGATAAACGCCATTGCCCCCGGTCCGGTGCTGCCGCCGGTAAATTGTGCGACCAAAGGTATGACCGTGATATTGAACAAAGTACCTATGCACCGGCCGGCAGCGGTCGAAGATATAGTTTCCACGGCATTGTTTTTGCAGAAAAACACCTCCATGACCGGCAGTATAATCGCCGTTGACGGCGGTATGCATTTAGGTGTGAAAAATCCGGAAAGATTGTAAATTATGAGCTGTAAGATTGCTGTTATCGGCGGCGGCAGTGTTTTGTGGATGCCGCGTCTGGGCTGTGATATGTTTATGGAAGATGCTCTTGACGGTTCAGAACTGGTACTGGTCGATATTGATCCGGCGGCGGCAAAACTTGTCAAAAGCTATCTCGAAGAATGTGTACGGGTTCTGAAAAAGAATTGGCGTATTACCATTGCCGATGAAGATAGTGCCTTGAAAGATGCCCATTGCGTAGCAGTTTCCATTTCCACCGGCGGTTTTGAAGCGATGGATAAAGATTACACGGTGCCGGAAAAGTTCGGCGTTTATCATTCGGTAAGCGATACCACCGGCCCCGGCGGCATATTCCGTACCTTACGCAATGCCCCGGTTTTTATTGCTCTGGCAGAAAAAATGGCAAAACTCTGTCCGGATGCCTGGATGCTCCATGTGACCAATCCTTTGAGTCAGCTTACGCGTATTGTCAATGCCACCGGTCTGATCCGCTGCTGCGGTCTGTGCCACGAAGTTGCCGGTCAGCTCCGGCATCTGCGGAATTTTCTGGGGTTGGAAAGTTCTGACACGCTGGATGCGACCGTCGTCGGGGTCAACCATTTTACCTTGTTTACCCAGCTCTTCAGCAATAAAATCAAAGATCCAATGAGCCGGCTCACCTTGAATAATTATCTGCAATACCGTGCCGCTGAACAGGGAACCGGTACGGTGGGTGATCTGGTGGTAAAGGGTAATTACAAAGATTATCCGCTGTATTTGAACTTTTACCTCAAAGATATTTTGAATGTATATCCGGCGGCGGGTTCGGTGCATATAGCAGAAAATTTTCCGCGTTTTTACAACGACAGTGAATTGTATAAAGATTTTCATCTCTACCGCAAAGGCGTACTGCCCGTCCGGCCGGACAACAAGCGGGCAATGACAGAAAAACTGCAAAAGACTCTGAATGAACACGCAACTCCGCCGGAAACCGCCCACCGTTCACGCGAAATGCTCTGCGATTGTCTTGCCGGTCTGCTGGCGGGCGAAAACCGCCGGATCATCGCCACTTTGCCCAATACCGGCCAGATCGGCAATCTGCCGCAGGATGTATCGGTAGAAACCTGGGCAACAGTCAACGCATCCGGCATAACGCCGGAATTTTCCGGCAATATACCCATGAGCTGTTACGGCTTTATGGCGTCAGTAGTTGCCGAGCAGGAACTCACAGTGCAGGCGGCACTCACCCAAGACCGCGATCTGGTAAAACAGGCACTTTTCAGTTCGCCGTTATTCCACGAAAAAGAAAAAGTAAACGACCTGCTGGAAGCCATGTTTGAAGCCGAAAAACCGTGGATAAACTGGTAAGCAAACGCTGTAAAATATTGCCTTATATCCTGAAATCAAAACACCCCGGAGCCTTTTTACTTCGGGGTGTTTTACTCTGTAAACTGCAACTGTTATTTGACAATATTGCTCACGGTTACAATCTTGCCGTCGGCAAGGTTGCGGACAACGGTCTTGACTTTGCCCGGAATCATGTTGACTGCGGCAACATCACTGATGACCAGCTTGCCGTTGGCATCGGTGGTATAAAAGTCACTCTTGGGCAGACGGTTGCCTTGAACATCGGTCATGGTGATTTCCAGCGGGATATACGCCTTGACCGGCTGTTTGTTTTTGTCGTAAACTTGTACTGTCAAAGTGTATTCCTTACCCCGTTCCGCCATAGTCTGAACCACCGAGGTTCCGGCAATGGCCTGATCCAGCAGCAGCACCAAAGCTCCGTCGCCGGGAGCCAGATCGACGCTGTATTTGACATTTTTGCCGCTGCGGGCAAGTTTGACCGCCTGGTGCCTGACAAGATCATAAGCGGCTTTGGCGTTGCTCTGCACGGTAACAGTTCCGGAGTTGGGCAGACCTTTTTCCATAACTCTGCCCCACTGACCGAGGTAATCGCCGAATGTGCGTTTGTCGTTGATGGCAAAGACATAATCCGCTCCGGCAATACCGCGGCGGTACAGAACTATATCCTGATTATCCGCACTCATGGGCGAAGTATAAACTTCCTTGAGCATAGCGGCGATCTTTTTACCCAGAGCCTGTAAATCCTTTTTACTGCCTGCCGGGTCGGGCGTGCGGCGGGCTACTGATTTGATACGCAAATCGACCATCAGTGCCGGAGTGGTATATTCATCGCCGACGAGGATCACGCCTTTTTTCTGCAATTCCTTCAATTTGAGCAAGATATTTCTGGAAAGGACTTCTGCACCGGGAATGAACAGTACTTTGGGCAGAACCTCTACTTTGTCGTTCAGGAAGTGTTCTTCGTAATAGATTTTCGGCTGCAAATGAGCCCACTGCAATGCCAGATGCAGATCTGCCGCCCATTTGTTGCTCCAGCCCTGGGCAAACAATCCCGGCGAGTACAAACTTGCCGAATAACACTCCAATATCGCCACATCCGGGGTGTATTCCGGGACAGTTTTGAGTACCGGGCCGAGCGGCTTGACCAGATAATTCATAACTTTTTTGAATTCAGCTTTGGTCTGACTGTTGGTATAACGGTAGGAATGTTTTTCCGGAGCAAAAAGCGAACCCGAACCGTGATACATGATCGCATCCAGCCGCCGTGAGAGCTTGCTCCACAACGCTTCGCGGAAGACATCCGGCGGAATCGTTACAAACTTTGCTTCTCTTTCACGCGAAAGCCATTCCGGGGGATTGTCAACTTTGATATTCAACGGAGCAACCTGACTGCGGTAGCAGATGATCTGGGTCATACTGGAAATTTTCTGACCGGGTCTGCCGTCAGCCATAGCGGCGATTTCGTCGGTAGCCTGTGCTATCTTGATGGGGTCGGGGTAAGCGTATGTCCACTGGCCGAGCATATCAACATTGCCGCCGGAACCCCACAGCGGGGGAACGCGTACCGCCGGATCGTAGAAGGTGAAAAAGTTTTTGCGTTTGATATTTTTGTGCAAAGTATCGTGCAGCAGTGTGTGCAGCGGATTCCAGCCGTCGCCTTCTTTCCAGAACCAGCGGTAAAATACCTGATCGGGGGATTTATCATCCACGATCCTATCCCACGGGAAATTGGGGGTGCTTTTGTGCGAAACGGGGTATTTGCTGTTGATATGTTTGGGTATATCGTACCCGGCAAATTTTTTGAAATTTTCCGGTTCCACACCGCCGAATGAGGGGTTGGAACTGTCGCGGACTTCGCTGTTGAGCAGCACTGCTCCCCAACCGGGGTGATCGCCGATGACTTTGGCAATACTTTCGGCGGCGGCGGCAAATTCGGCACGGGCTTTAGGATTGGAGGCTTCGAGATTGGCACGACCATAGTGCTTGCCCTGCCGGGTGGTACGCAAATAACGCTTGCCCAGCAGGAACCGGTATTTGGTCACCACCGAACTGTATGCGTACAGACCATGCCGCATCATCCGGTCAAGCCGCTGGATAAGTTCCGGCCGGATCGCCTCGCTCGCCATGCCGCGGATGGGAAAAATACTGACACTCTGGTGGGTGAAACCAAGATCCCTGACCCATGCCATATTCTGACCGCCCCAGAGAATGACCGGCAGAAAATTTCCCGGTGCCGGCACAACTGTAACAGTAAAAGACCCGGCAGCGATCTCTTTGCCGTTATTATCGCGGACAGTGAATGTTGCCGGGTAGTCTTTTTCCAACAAATAAGGACTCAACTCAAATTCAACTTTGAGCGAGCTGTTTGCCGGGATCAGATCAACTTTTTTTTTTGCCGGAGCAAGACCGGCGATGTTCATTTCAACCACTACATCCTTGAGCGGCATGAGTGAGGAGTTCAACACCTCCGCCACTGCTTTGGGAGTTTCGCCACGCTCAAACACCTGACGGTGCATAGCACTGGGAATCACCGATACAGGAGTAAATTCAGCTTCTTTGATAACAATACTTCTGATCGAACCGCCGAAGGGATAATAGTTCGATCCCTGACGGTCGCCAATGGTAGTGGGAATTGTTGCCGGGGCCAGACTGCCGGCCGGAACAACACATTCGCCGACCACGTTGCCGTCGAGCGAAAACACCACTTTGCCGGTGGCAGTAAAGAGCATTTTCAAAGTGTAGAATTTATCCGGAGTCAGGGCAAAATCTTTGCTGTACACTTCCGCACTGCTCTTACCGAAGCCGAATGCGGCAACAAAACGGTATTTGCCATTGCCGCGGGGCTGGATATTGACCATAAAACCGGTATGGCGGGGCATATCTTTAGCACTGTTGCCGGGACGGGCAACGTATTTGCTGTCGATAAGCATGGAAGGATTGTTTTTGTAACGCTTGAAATTGCTGTTCAAGGCAAAAACAGCTTCCAGTTCAAAAGCTCTGCCGGGGGTATTATTGGCATCTATTTCTTTGGTGGTAATACCGTTGGCAGTCGCAAATCCCTCGCCCATAATGGTAACGGCACCGTCGGCAATTTTGGTATCTTTGCCGCGGATATTCATATTTTTATAAGTTTCAGGCTTACTGAAATCCCAGTTTGACAGCACGGTACCCGGCTTGATGGAGCGGTCTTTAAGTTCGCTGATAACAACCTTATGCAATGTTCCGTTCAGCGGCTGATAGCTCGAACCTATGCGGTTACCGAAGGCGGTCAAATTAGTCGGCAGAACAATGTTGCCGGCGGGCACTGCCGCACGGCTGACCAGTTTGCCGTCGAGGTAATAAGTAACCTGACCGGCGGCATCAAAATCAAACTCGATGCAGTGCTTCTGCCCGATTTTTATCGGCATGGCATTGCTGTAAACTTCCACGCTCTTATCGCCGAAACCGAATGCGGTATAAACCCGGTAATTCTTGTTCCACGCCCGCAGAACCACCGACATACCGCGATGATACTTCTGCTGTTTGGCACTGGGCATGGTTATATATTTATTGTCAAAAATATAGCGGTAGCTCACTTTTGCCGGAGCTTTATCCAGAGTAAATTCAGCGGCAAAGGTAAACGCCCCCTCCGGGGCAGTTTCCTTGAGGATCTTTTTGCTGGTTACCGCCTGATTGGAACCATTTCCGCCCGTGGTCAGGCCCTTTTCAGAAAGGACGGCTTTGCCGCGCAGCTGCAGCGGCAGATCTTTGGAGAGTACATCTTTTTGAGTAAAATCCACCTCAATGCCCGCGGCAGCAGCCACACCGACGCCCAGCAGAAGAAGTGAAAAGACGGCTGAAAAAAGTTTTTTCATGTTTTCTCTTTCCTTATATATATTATTTAAGAATTTCTATCCGTATGGGCTTGGTGATACCGCCGGCATTGGCTTCGTCGCCAATACGCACTGCCAGCACATTTTCCTGCCCCCAGGCGACTTCTTTGGTGCAATCCACGGCAAAACGCTTGCCGACACCCGCCTGCCCTTCGTCATGACAACCAAGATATTTTCCGTTGAGCCACACCCAGGCGGATTCATCCACACCGCCGAAGCTGATTTCCACAGCAGTGTGATCCATCTTTTCGGGCATCCGGAACTTTATGCGGTACCATGCAATACCGTCATAATCATCCACGCCCTGAAATTCCCAGTAGCCCATATCCATTTTCCGCCATTTTTTATCGTTGAAGCGGGGTTTGAAATAGCCTTTGTTATGGCCATCCTGCCGGGGGTCAGTAGTGAAACTCCAGCCTTTGGTCGGCAAATCAAAAGTTTTCACGACCAGAACTTCGTGATCCCAGGTATGGTCGTTGCGGATAAGTTTGATTTCCCGCTGAAACGGCCACGAGGCTTTGACTGCCACCTGTCTGGTATCGGCAGTTTTGGCGTTGGCGGCAACTTTTTCCAGCAATGGCTGAACCTCTTTAGGAGCTTTTTTGGCCAAACCGGCAAGAGCCTCGGCAGCAGTGTATTGCACCGAAGCATCAGTATCGTCAATGGCTTTTGCCAGTTGCGGAAGAGCTTTTACCCCGTCGGCTTTGACCAGCAAGTAGAGTGCATAACGCCGGATCTCCGGGTCTTTATCCGAGAGATACTTCCGGAAAGCCTGCGGATTTTTCTCCACGGCACTGCGGAATGCCTTGCGGGCGGCGATTTGACTGTTTGCCGGCAGAACCGCCGCAAAGCAAAACAGCAACAACAGCAATGCAATGATTTTTGACTGCATTTTTTCTCCAATTACAATTTATATTATTACACACAAACAAGTTGCCGTCAGTTCGACGGCAACTTTAATATTATAGCACGAAATACAGTTTTTGCAACTTTTATTCTTCAATCAATCCGGATCATCCGCTGGGGCACCTTCGATAATCGGAGTACCATAATATTGAGTTTTGGTTCCGGGTCTTCTGGTAAAACCGGCAGACTCCATTCCATACCCTCCGGCGGCGTTCAGCAAAGAATCAAACGACATACCTTCTGCATGACCATCAAGGAACAGCATATTGCATATACCGCCCTTCGGCAACGGAGTATTTTCACTTCCAGTCAGTCTGACATCACCGGCTCCGTGCCGGAAACTCAACAAAGATGTATAAGAAAAACTGAATCCGCTGGGGTGGGCATTGTCGCCGATCTGATGTATTTCGGACGGGTCTTCAAACTGATGAGTTTTGTAGAAACAGCACCGCTTCAGGCTGCCGTTTTTCTTCATACCGACAACCGCCATTACATATGGATTACAGGTGTAATGCGAATAACTGAATTCCTGATTTTTCGTACCGGCATTGTAGCTACCGATGGGTCTTCCTTCCGCCGGACAGATCAGCACTGAATTGGCTCCGCCTTTTTTGTTATGGAAACTTATTCCATAAGGAGCCCCGCTTGCCGGAGCCAGCACTCCATACCATTTGGTATCAGTATTATTCTTGCCGACACGCCCCGGACAGATCCAGTCTTCGTGTTCACTGGAATACATGGCACTTGCAACACCTATCTGCTTGAGGTTGGCTAAACATGCAGAGGCTTTGGCCGCAGTTCTTGATGCCGAAAGTGCGGGCAAAAGCATGGCCGCCAGAATGGCGATAATGGCAATGACGACGAGGAGTTCAATAAGGGTAAAGCAGTACTGCTTTACCCGTCCATGGACGGGACTCTTTTCAATAACTTTTTTCATAATCCGCAGTTATTGTCCTAAATTTTGTGAAAAACATTTATAATTTCCAATGTTGATAACAACATTGCCTACACAATTCATTTTGTTTTGCCAATAGTCCTCCCACGCTTTGGCATTTGTAAACCGTTTTAATA
>SUVS01000068.1 GCA_015061885.1 Lentisphaerota bacterium | reverse complement strand
GTATTCATCCAGCGTGGTAGCTCCCACACATTGCAGTTCACCGCGGGAGAGGGCGGGCTTTATGATGTTTGCCGCATCCATAGTTCCTTCGGCACTGCCGGCACCTACGATGGTGTGCAGTTCGTCGATAAAAAGTATGACATTACCGGAAGAACGCACTTCTTCGATCACCGACTTGATCCGTTCTTCAAATTGTCCGCGGTACTTGGTTCCGGCAACCATCAGCGGCAGGTCAAGGGCAAACACCTTTTTATTCTGCAATATTTCCGGAACATTCCCTTGCACGATCGCTTGAGCCAAACCTTCGATGATCGCAGTTTTGCCCACCCCGGCTTCGCCGATAAGCACCGGATTGTTTTTGGTACGGCGGCAGAGTATCTGTATGGCACGCTGGATCTCATTTTTTCTGCCGATGACCGGATCGAGCAGACCTTTTGCCGCCAGCTCGGTGAGGTTTCTGCCGAAGGTATTCAATGCCGCCAGCTCTCCGTTGCTGCAGCATCCGGAATTGCCGAAGATACTGCCGCTGGAGCTGTCGTCATCTTCCGGCGGCAGGTAATCGGAATCAAGGGCTTTCATTACAATGGCTTTGACACTGTTGACATCTACATTCATATTCCGCAAAACCCGGGCCGCTTCGCTTGCACCATCCCGCAGCAGTGCGAGCAATAAATGTTCGGTGCCGATGAAATTATAATTCATGATCTTGGCTTCGGTAGCCGCCAGCAGGATCACCCGCTTGAGCCGGGTCGTCAGCGGTAAATGTCCCTTTTCCTGGACATTGGGGGTATTGCCGGGGCAGATTTTTTCCACTTCGCGGCGGAGCTGTTCCAGACTTATCGGCATGAGTTTGAGTACTTCAACAGCCACGCCTTCGTCCAGCGACAATATTCCCAGGAGCAAATGTTCAGTGCCTACGCTGTCGCAGTGCAGTCTTTCTGCTTCCTGCTGGGCAAGGATCAATGCCTTGCGGGCACGGGGGGTGAGATTGGAGTTGTTATTTTCTTGTTCAGACATATTTTTTTCCTGAATTTATCAACACTTTTTTTACCGGCAATATGTATTACCGTTTGGCAGGGCGTAATCAGACAAATTACCGGCAATCCGCCATAAACCGTTTTTTTTGAAAACTGATTTATTGGATGAGAAAACCGCAAGCCTTGTTCACCGGAAAATTTTCAATTTCCAATATAAGATGTCTGCCAGTTTGCCGGATAATTGCCGGGGATGCGGCTGTATTCGCCTGCCCGTTTCCGAACCGGGCGTTTTCTGCCTTTTCCGGTAATATGCGTTTTTCCGGATTTATCCGGACGATCCACCATTTGACATCCGGTAGTACAGAACAAAAAAACCACAGCAGACAACGCCGCCGCGGTTTTTATTGTTCGTCCTGCAATAAACAACTTAAAGCAGCACATCAAACTATCCTTACGGTTGATTTTCCGCAGGCTGTTCACCGGCCGCCGGTGCGGCGGGTGCCGCGGGAGCTGCCGGAGCGGGTTCCGGCTGGAACTGTTTCTTGAGCGTATCCTGAATATGCTGCCAAATACCATATTCATTGATTTCAAGACACTGAAACACCACTACCGCGATCATCATCACTGTCGAAAGGATGACCAGTATATTGCGGAAAGTATGTATGAAATTCTTGTTCTTCGCCATTTAAGACATCACTTTCTGTTTTTTGCCCATTTGGCGATTTCATCGTCAGCAAGATACGCAAAATCACCTTCGAGCATGGGTTTGCCGGTCTTGCGGTCAACCGATTCGGCGATGACACAATGGTCTTCGACTTTGACGATCTTGACCTTGTTGATATATTCCGCATCGCCGCTGGACATATCGCGGGCAATGGTCAGGATCATACCTTTTTCGATAATCGGATCAACATCCCATTTGCGGACTTCAGTTTTGCTTTCGTTGGTGGGTTTGTAATCGAAGTAGTCCTGCACCTGGGTCTTTTTGCCCAGCGAGATCACGACAAAGCCGAACTTGGTATTGACTTCCATGATCCTACCCTTTTTCTGGGTTCGGAGCAACTGGAGAGCTTCGGCACAGCCATCTTTGATGGCACGGCGTTCGGGTTTGATCCCGAGCATTTTTTCCAAACGCTTGATGTCAAGTTTCTGGCTGTTGATCGTAGCGTTAAGCTGATCTCTCTCTTTTTTCAGCTCGTCTATCTGGGAATCTCTGTCTGCGACTTTGCGTTCTTCATTTTTCCAGTTTGCATGGTATTCCACACGCTGGTTTTCGACTTTGCGGGCGTGAGTTACCAGAGCAGTCAAACCGCTGGCGTATTTGCTTTCGCTGCTGTCGGGGCGGCTGGCTTTGAGTGCTGAAGCGATTTGACCAACGGAACTGACATAGGTGTTGTGCCGTTTTGCCCAGAAACCGATACGGTCATCAAGTTCACGGTATGATGCAGCATAACTTGAGCTTTTGAGTGCCCCGGTCGAAAGTTTCTTTGTGCCGAGTTTTCTGCCTGAAGCAACGAGCATGTTGAGAATTCTGTCGTTGCGGCTGCGGTATGATGCCGCATATTTTTTCAAGGTATCCGTCGAGCCTTTGTAAGCATTGAGTCTGGTGAATTTGGATTTATCACTCCGCAATTCGATACTGTCGCTGACATCGGCAAGAGTTTCAGCCAGTGCATCGCGTTCATCGACTACCGCTGCAACGAGCTTGTTGAATTCGGTGAGCTGATCGTTGACAACTTTGGGGGATTTGTCATGCCGGAGCGTATCGGTTGTAACTTTGTCGGACAGAGTGGTTCCGCTGTTGCTTTCGAGTTTCTGTGTTGCTTCGGTGAGTTGTTTGGCAAAGTAGCTGTGGCCGGTTACCAGACTTGCACGCTTTTCGTACAGGAAGTACGAAAATACCGACGAGGCGGCAGCCAGCAAAAAGATTACGATTGCCAGAAAAACATTGAATCCCTTCATAGATTTCTCCGCTTTACGGTCCGGATTGCCCGGCGTCCCCCAAAAATGCGATTTTTATTGAGATCGGCCGCAACCCGCATACCTGATTTTATATTTTTATTTGTTTGATAATTCTTTTGCTAAATCCATATCTTCAGCATCGCATCACAAATGCAAAATATGAACAAGAGAAAATTAGCACTAAAATTACAAAAAGCAATTCTTAAACATAAAAAAATTGAAAACTATTTAAAACTTTTCGGAAAAAAAGGCATTTTTTTCATGTTTTTTGTTAAAACATTCTTTCCGGCAACTTTTTTCCGTTGCAAGTATTACTCTGTTGAATACAGGTTGCAACTGCTGTTCAAAGTTTGTTTTTTTGAAAATATGATTTGTAAAACAGCTTTTGAAGTGTAAATTATCGCAGGAGATTTTTATTTCAGCCTGGGGCTGACTGATTGTTTTTTATGGATTACCCGATCGAAAAATCATTTATTTTGCGGCATGTTGCAACTGCCTGGAACCGTTTCCGGATGTTGTTGCTGCTGGGTGGAGTGCTGGGCGGTATTTTTGCCGGTTGGATCGCTTTCACGGCTGTGCCGGCAACCTACAGGTTAAACGGTATTGTGCTGTTGAGGCATTTGTCCGGTAATATTTCTGTGTTGCAGGAGAACGCGGCGGCTTTGGAAAATCTGCTCAACAGTGAATTTGCACATTTTGTCAAGAGTACTGATTGTCAGAATGAAGGTATTGTATTTCATATTTCATCGCAGTTGGTTGATGATAATGTGGTTCTGAATTGGAGTGTTGAGTGTTGGAGTATTGCTGTTGCCAGTAGATTTTTACAATATCAAACCGGATTTGCCCCGATCCTGAAACAGAAGTTCCCGGAATTCAATTCCGGCTTTTTGATTGATAAACGCCCTGTTGCAAGCCGTGATTTCCGGAAAAGTGTATTGTTCGTGGCAATTGCATCCGGCGGCGGATTTCTGCTGGTGATTCTTACGGGATTGATTATCGGCGGGATTATGACCGGAAGCGATCACTCTATCGGTGAACTTGGAGCGTTTGAGGAAAAATCTTCGCTGGATATTTTGGGGGTTCTGCCGCATGTTGGCCTCCGGAAAAATATTGCCAGGGAACAACTTGCTGATGATCCTTATTTCCGGCAGGCGGTCAATTCATTATTGCTTGATGTTATGTTCTACAAGCGTTCTGCTGACCGGGCGTTGGTGCTGATGACCGGTTCTCTGACTTCCCGGAATGGAGCCAGTGCGGTATCGTTGCATTTGACTCAAGCGTTAAAAGAATACGGCCATCGGGTGCTGTTGGTAAATAAAGAAAATTTTGATATGAATTCGTTGCAGCTCTCCGGCAGGATGGAAAATTTTCTTGCTGAACAAACCGGACTTTGGGACTTTATCATTATTGATGTGCCTGATTCACGCAACAGCAACATACCTATGATTGTTGGTAAACTTGCTGATATTATGCTGTTGGTTTGCGACTGCCGGAAATCTCCGGAATATCTTCTGCAAGTTGTGCTGTGGCGTTTCCGCAAGGCCGGTGTCAAGGTCGCCGGATGTGTTATAAATCACTTTCCCATGAATAAACGCCGAGCCGATTACGACTTTTACCAGCGTTCATTCTACCACTACGGTCGGCGGTAAAGGTTTTTATTGTATTGAAAATTCACTTTGCATGAATTCAGTCAGGGCATCTGTCCAATGCGGCATTGGCGGTAGATTGTTCTGTTTAAGCATCATCTTTTCCAGCCGGGAGTTTTTCGGCCGCGGGGCAGGGCGGGGGAATTCTTCCGTAGTACAGGGGATGACCTTCTGATTTATCTTTGCCTGTCGGAAAATTTCCCGGGCAAAATCAAACCAGCTTGCTTCGCCTTCGCATGTCAGATGAAATGTGCCTGTAAGTTCTCTTTTCTGCAATAGGTTACGCAAAGCCCGTGCCACTGCTGTTGTACTGGTGGGATTGCCGATCTGGTCGGCAACCACTTTCAGTTCCGGACGGGTTCCGTCAGCCAGATTCATCATTGCGTGGACAAAACTGGGGCCACCGGCTCCGTAAAGCCATGATATGCGGGCGATGATATGATCTTTGCAAATGGCACGCACGGCTTCTTCGCCGGCAAATTTGCTTTTGCCGTAAACGGTGTTGCCGCCGGTGGCACGGTCGAGTTCATTGTAAGGTTTATCAGAATCGCCGTCAAATACATAATCCGTGGATATGGCAATAAGCCGCACTGAATTGTTGTTGCATGCTTTTGCCACATTGGCAGTGCCAAGTTCATTGAGCCTGTAAGCCAGTTCGATCTCGCTTTCGCACTTATCCACGGCGGTCATGGCGGCACAGTGGATCACGGCATCGGGTCTGATCGTTTGCAGGAGTTTTTCAAAGCCGTCAGCATCGGTTATATCAGCTTCCGGCAAATCGGTGGCGATTACTTCAAATTCAGCAAGTTCCCGGCAAAGAGTTCTGCCCAGCATGCCTTTGCCGCCGGTAAGCATGATTTTCATTGCAAATATTCCTGATCGTTGTAATCAAAAAGTTCAGCATCCGCAAGGCGGGGATTACGCAAATCTTTAGCCGAAAGCAATGCTTTGTTCAAATCTATCTGCCAATCTATCTCAAGTTGCGGATCGTTGAAGGCTATGCCCCGTTCGGCGGCAGGAGCGTAAGTATTGTCGCATTTATAGGCAAAAATTGCTTTTTCACTCAAAACAGCAAAACCATGAGCAAAACCACGCGGCACAAAGAGTTGGCGTTTGTTTTCGCCGGAAAGTTCCACCGCCGCATATTTGCCGAAGGTCGGCGAGTTTTTCCGTATATCCACAGCAACATCCAGCACTTTGCCGTAAATCACCCGCACCAGTTTGGCTTGAGTGTATGGCGGAAGCTGATAATGCAGACCCCGCAAAACGCCGTATGATGAACTTGATTCATTGTCCTGCACCCAGTTGCAGTCAATACCGTTGGCGGCATATTGTTCGCTGTTCCATGACTCAAAAAAGTAACCGCGGCTGTCGCCGAAAACTTTCGGGCTTATGATTTTTACATCCGGTATGTCAGTGTTGATTATTTCCATAAAAATCACTTGCCTTCGGTAATTCGCATAAGATATTTGCCGTAATCGGTTTTGAGCATATCTTTTATATTGTTACGCAGTTCACCGGCAGTGAGCCACTTGTTTTCAAAGGCAATTTCTTCCAGACAAGCCACTTGCAGCCCCTGACGGGTTTCGATGGTATGAATGAAATTTGCCGCTTCGAGCATACTCTGATGGGTTCCGGTATCCAGCCATGCATAGCCTCTGCCGAGCGTTTCCACATGCAGTTTACCCTGCTCAAGATAGGCGTTGTTCACCGCAGTGATTTCCAGTTCGCCCCGGGCGGAAGGCTTGATTGTTTCGGCGATTTTCACCACTTCGTTGTCATAAAAATAAAGTCCGGTAACAGCGTAGTTCGACTTGGGTTTTTGGGGTTTTTCCTCAATGGATACAGCATTGCCCTGCTCATCGAACTCCACAACGCCGAATCGTTCCGGGTCGCAGACATAATAACCGAATACGGTTGCACCTGTTTTGCGTTCAGCGGCGGCTCTGATCAGTCGGGAGAGATGTGCCCCATAGAAAATATTGTCGCCCAGCACCAGAGCCACATTGTCTTTGCCGATAAAATCCTTGCCGATGATAAACGCCTGTGCCAGACCTTCGGGTTTGGGCTGTACGGCATAGGTGAATTTTACGCCGTAACGGGAGCCGTCGCCCAGCAGACGCTGAAATGAAGCCTGATCTTCGGGCGTGGTGATAATGAGTATATCCCGGATGCCCGCAAGCATAAGTACCGAAATCGGGTAATAGATCATGGGTTTGTCGTAAACTGCCAGCAGTTGTTTGGAAACTCCCAGCGTGATCGGGTGCAGACGGCTGCCGGCTCCTCCGGCAAGTACGATACCTTTCATAAAATCACTCTCCTTTACCCAGTCGTTCCATCTTGTATCCGCCGCTTAAAACATTTGCACACCAGTCGTCTTTGTGGGCAAGATACCACTCTACGGTTTTGCGGATGCCGCTTTCAAAAGTTTCCAGCGGTTTCCAGCCCAGTTCGCGGGTGATTTTTCCGGCATCAATGGCATAACGCATATCGTGTCCGGGGCGGTCGGCAACATAAACGATCTGTTCGGCATAGCTTTTTTTATCGCTTTTCGGACGCAATTCATCCAACAGCGAGCAGATGGTTTTCACCACTTCGATATTCTGTTTTTCGTTGTAACCGCCGATGTTGTAGGTTTCGCCGGGTACTCCGGTGGTGGCAACCAGATAGAGTGCCCGGGCGTGATCTTCCACATAAAGCCAGTCGCGGATCTGCAAGCCTTTGCCGTAAACGGGCAGTTCCTTGCCGTCCAGAGCATGCAGTATCACCAGCGGGATAAGTTTTTCGGGAAAATGGTAAGGTCCATAATTGTTGGAACAATTCGTAACCAGCGTCGGCAGTTTGAAAGTTCGTTTCCACGCCCGCACAAGGTGATCGCTGGCGGCTTTGCTTGCCGAATAGGGTGAACTTGGTGCGTATGGTGTAGTTTCCCGGAAAAGGTCTTCCGGCCCTTCAAGGTCGCCATAGACTTCGTCGGTGGATATATGGTGAAAACGGAATTTTTCTTTAGCCGTTTCATCAAGCGTACTGTAATATTTCCGTGCCGCTTCCAGCAGAGTATAGGTTCCAACTATATTGGTCTGGATAAATTCGCCGGGGCCGTCGATAGAACGGTCAACATGACTTTCGGCCGCCAGGTGCATAACATGGGTCGGAGCAAATTCAGAAAAGATTTTTTCCATAGCCGCCAGGTCGCAAATGTCGGCTTTTTCAAAATGGAACCGGTCAGAAGTTGCCGCCGGAGCAAGTGATTCCAGATTTCCGGCGTAGGTAAGTTTATCAATAACACAAACTTCATCGGCGGTATTGCTGATAATATGGCGGACTACTGCCGAGCCGATAAAACCCGCTCCGCCGGTAACTATGATTCTGTTGGACATAAAATCTTTCCTCCTCGATATGTTCCGTAATATAACCCTATCATGCCGGAAAAACAAGTTTTTTGTATGCTTTTATAACAAAAAGAGTTGTTTTACATTTGAAAAAATCAGTTTCAACTGGTAGATTAATATATATTAAAAATATCGCTTCAGGAGTTAGATGAAATGGCTGATAAACCGGTAATGACAGTAATTGTCCCCAACTATAAAACACTTGACCTGACCAAACTCTGTTTGCGGTCTTTGCGTAAATATACCGATTGTTCGCGGATAAAGGTGCTGGTTATTGATAACGATTCCAATGATGAATCAGTGGAATACTTGCGGACTTTGGACTGGATTACGCTGGTTGAACGCAAAACCACTGGCGAGGGCGGCCCGGAAATGCACGCCAAAGCTCTGGATATGGCTATGGAAATGGTCGATACCGAGCTGGTGCTGGTCATTCATACCGATACAATAATGATAAGCGATAAATGGCTGGATTTCCTGCTGGATAAGATCAATGCCGCACCGGATATTGCCGGGGTCGGCAGCTGGAAACTGGAAGTTGTGCCGCCTCTGAAGCTCTTTTTTAAGAAAATTGAAACTTTTATCCGGCGGATGCTCGGTCGCAAGATACTTGACCGCGAACACTACTTCCGCAGTCATTGTGCATTATACAAATCCGATGCCGTGCGGCAGACCAACGGTTTTTATGACAATAATTCCGCCGGGGTGACTATGTTTGCCATCTTGCGTGATAAAGGTTATGCGTTGCCGTTTATTGAGTCTGAAGAACTTGCAAAGTATATGCGGCACTTGAATCATGCCACCATGATACTGCACCCCACCGCACAATCCCGCAAATCTTCCAAACCGGCAAAGTTACGGAAACTCAATGCTGAACTGGAAAAACTCCACGCCAGAGAAATACTTGCCGATGATTCGCTGGATAAGTAAGACAACTGTGATTTCAGCAATATAATGTATCTTTTCAGCAATACAGCATTTGAAAATGCTGTTACGGCAATGTAAAGTATTGCCGCATGCTAAAGTGCAGGAAAATGGAGAAATGAATTTTATGAACAGTCAAGCCCGCAAAAATGCTGAAGATTTTCTTAATCTGGAAAAACAGTTCCATCTGGGATTTCTTCCCACCGAACAATCCAACCCGCTGACCGTGAATCTGGATAAAGAGTTTGAGCACGGTTCAGTTTTCGGCGTAAAAAATCTCCAGAGTGCCGACCGCAATGTACTGGTTATGGCAAAACGGGTATTGGCGTCAGAAAAATTCCGCAAACTTGCCAACGGAATATACAATACCATAACTTCCGGTGGCAAAGTGGTCTTTTCCGGTTGCGGTGCCACCGGCAGATTGAGTATATTGCTCGAAAGCATGTACCGCGAGTGCTGTGAAAAAAATCCGGCTCTTGCACAATACAGCAACAATGTGTTCAGTATTATGACCGGCGGCGATTATGCTCTGGTGCGGGCCGTTGAGTTTTTTGAAGATTATCAGAGTTTCGGCAGACAGCAGGTCAAAGAACTTAATATGCAGTCGGGCGATATGCTTGTAGCCATTACCGAAGGCGGCGAAACTTCTTCGGTGCTGGGTACATTGTTTGAAGCCCTTGACCGTGGCTGCAAAGGTTTTCTTTTGTTCAACAATCCCGCTGAACTGCTGGCTGAACACCTTGAACGCTCCCGCAAAGCCATTACCGATGAACGCGTGTGTGTGCTTGACCTCTCTTGCGGGCCGATGGCACTTGCCGGTTCCACGAGAATGCAGGCAACCACCAGCGAACAGCTCATTGCCGGGGCGGCGTTGGAAAGTGCTGTCTGCCGGTTGCTGGATTGCCCCGCTCCGGATCACGCTGTGCTTTTTGAAGAATTGCTCAATGAACTTGAAAGCGAAAAATCAGTGCAGGCGATTGCCGATTACATTGAGTTTGAAGCTGACTGCTGCGGCAACGGCAATCTTTTGACTTACTTTGCAAATGATTATCTGCTGGATATTTTCACTGACACTACTGAACGCACCCCCACATTCAAATTGCCGCCGTTCCGCAAGTCGGACGATACAACATCGGCACGGTCGTGGGCGTTTGTAAAAAATCCGCTTTATCCGACCGGCGAACTCTGGGAAAAGTGTTTCCGCCGTCCTCTGCGCTGTCTGGAGTGGTCTAAAGAGCTGTATGTTGCTATGGAGGCTCCGGAAAATGTCCGCAATAATCCGCCTTTGATCAATGCTTCTGAACTGCTTAAGTTCCCGGTCGGCAGTGAAATGGTCGAAGACCGTATCGTTTCCGATAAAGATGCCGCAGTATTGGTAACTCTTTCCAGCGGCGATGACAACGCGGCTTTGCTCAAGGCTTTTGATGAAGTCAAAACGCTTTTTCCGATCGTCAAAAAGTTGTCGATCGGTACCGGTGCCGGTGATTTTACCGTGGAGTGCAATTTAATGAAATCGCCGCTGGATTTGATGTCGCACATGGCGGTGAAACTGGTGCTTAACACGGCTTCGACGGGTATAATGGTCAGACTGGGCAGAGTTACCGGCAACTGGATGAGTTTTGTGGATGTTACCAATAAAAAACTCATCGACCGGGCGATCCGCCTGATAAGTTCCATCGGCAATATGAGCTACGAAGAAAGCTGTTATAAACTCTTTGAAGCGGTGGAAATTCTTAAAGATATGCCGGATAACTCACCGGAAAAGATGCCGGTGGTGCAGTATGTGCTGAAAAAACTCGGCAGATAAGTCTGTATTGCATCGTTAATATTGTGAACCTCCGGTCAGCGGCAGCAGTCCTGATATTCCGGAGGTTTTTTTATGCAGTTGTTTGTGTTGGATCATGATCCCCGCCGTGCGGCAGGGATGCTTTGCGATAAACATTTACGCAAGATGTGTCTGGAAACAGCCCAAATCCTTTCGTCGGTACTCTTCAATAAGCATCTGCCGTTGCTGCCGGGTATGCCCAAGCCTTACAATCCGCACCATCCGGTGATCGCGGCGGTAAACAGTTGTTCAAAGATCAACTGGGTATTGATTTACAACTCGGCACTGCATAGAGAGTACCGGTACCGTTTCAATAAAGCTCATGCATATAAGTCTTCAGCCGCAGAGTATATACATTTGCTTTATGTGCCGGAGTGTTTTACCGGGGATTTGAGTTTTGCACGGGGGTTCAAAGATTTCACGGTTCAGGAAAACGACATTGTAAAAGCATATCGGAAATACTATTTGCATAAAAAACATTTGATGAAGCATTTTATCTATACAAAGCGTCTGCCGCCGGAATGGCTGATTTGACTTGAGATTGAAACGGTGCTATATTAAATAAAGAGTTTACACAACAACAGTTAAGCAACCGCAGAGGATTTACTTTATGAATATATCAAAAAATAATTCTGATATGAAACCGGCAAACTTCATGGCTTTGTTGCCGTTTATCGTTTTTCTGATCTTTTATCTGGGCTTATCGCTGATCGCTGAAAATTTCAACAGCGTGCCGATGCCGGTGGCTTTTCTGGTGGCTTCTGCCGTGGCTCTGATCTATGACCGCACCAAAACGCTGGATAAAAAGGTCGATGTTTTTGCCCGGGGCATGGGCGACAGCAATATTATGATAATGTGCCTGATTTTTATCCTTGCCGGAATATTTGCCGCCGTGGCAAAAGCCTCCGGAGCGGTGGATTCTGCGGTGGTCATTTCCCGGCATCTGATACCTGATTCGCTTTTTATCGCCGGTATTTTTGCGGTAAGCTGTTTTATTTCGCTGGCGATCGGCACGAGCTGCGGAACTATTGCCGCGTTGACTCCGATCGCCGCCGCACTGGTCAAAACCATGCACATTATGCCGGAATTGGCGATCGGTGCAGTGATCGGCGGGGCGATGTTCGGCGATAATATGTCGATTATTTCTGATACTACTATTGCCGCCACCCGTACTCAAAATGTCGAAATGCGTGATAAATTCATTGCCAACTTCAAGATGATCCTGCCGGCGGCAGTGGTCAGTGTGCTTATTTATCTTTTTATCGGTATATCGCACAATGCTCATGCGGCAGAAAAACTGGTTCCGTTAAGCTGGACTCATGTTGTAAATATTGCTCCGTACATACTTATTCTTATCGGAGCATTGGCGGGGTTCAATGTTATAATGCTGCTCTTTTTCGGCAGTGTGCTTGCTGCGGCGATAGGTATTGCCTCCGGTAAGCTCGGTTTCTGGAATGTGCTTGCTGTTTCCGGCGAAGGAGCATTGGGCATGTCGGAAACTCTGATCGTGGCACTGCTTGCCGGCGGCCTGCTGGCACTTATCCGGGTAAACGGCGGGATCCGTTATCTGCTGGGCTGGATAGAAAAACGCATTGCCGGAAAAAGCGGTTGCGAATTCGGTACCATGCTGTTGATAAGCGTGGTGAATATTTTTACCGCCAACAACACCGTTGCCATCGTTATAACCGGCCCTATTGCCAGAGATCTTTCGCAAAAGTTCAACTGCGACCCCAAACGGATCGCCAGTATTCTGGATACCGCATCGTGTGTGGTGCAGGGCCTGCTGCCTTACGGGGCTCAAATGCTGATAGCTTTCGGTATTGCCAGGAGTGCCGGTTTGGAAATGTCTTCGCTGATGCTCTGCTGTTTTGCCTTTTACCCCATACTGCTGGCACTGGCACTTTTCTGGTCGATCCTCGGTATGCCGCTTGTGCGTAAACTTTTCAAGCGTGCTGAATAATCAGGATTTTTATTATGACAATAGAGCATAATTTTGAGTTTGATCCCACCAACGGCATGAGCCAAACTGAACTGCTGGCGACAGCACCGGGCGTGCCGCCGGAAGGGTTTGAAGATTTCTGGCAGACTCATTACGAACAGGTTACAGCCAAAAAAGTGGAATACACCGTGGAAGCTGAACTGTGGAGCCCCCGGAGCAATGAAAAAATCTACCGGGTGCGGGTTCGCAATTATGACGGTGTGGAATTTGTTATGTTCGTTGCCCGGCCGGAAAATTCCTGCGGCGGTCTGGTCGTGGGGCAGGGCTACGGCAATCCGGGGATGCCGAATTTGAGTTTGTACGGTTTGACCACCGCCTTTGCCTGTGTGCGGGGGCTGGGTTTTTCGCAGTGCAGAGATATTCCGTGGCAGGTCAATGAGCATGTTCTGCACGGTATTGCCGACAAATATACCTATATACTCTACGGAGTGATCGCCGACCAGTGGACGACCGCCAGTGTGCTGCTGGATATGTTTCCGGATACGGCGGCAAATCTGAACTACACCGGTGCCAGCATGGGCGGCGGTATGGGGGCATTGCTCCTGCCGTGGGATAAACGGTTCAAGGCGGCATATTTAAATGTGCCGACTTTCGGTGCGGAGATCCGTTTTGAGCATCAATCCATCGGCAGTGGCGAAGCGTGCCGGAAATATATAGCAGAACACCCCGAAGCCAGAGAAGTTCTTGCCTGGTTCGATGCGTCGGCGGCGGCAAAATATATAACCATACCCGTTTGCGTAGCTCCGGCATTGTTTGACCCGTGTGTGGCTCCGGCGGGGCAGTTCTCGGTGGCAAACGCCATTGCCGATGAATACAAAACTCAATTCATTCGCGATGTCGGGCATTTTGCCCCCACCGGACACGATAAAAAAGTCAATGAAGATATAGAACTCTGGTGCAAAACCAAATTTGCCCGCTGACTTTCCGGGAAAATACGGATTTTTTTTTAATTTACACTTGACAAACCGCTTTTTTCATGTATAATAGTTTTTATTGAACCGGTTCAATAAAAATATTCGGGTGATCGTTTATGGCTAAAATTCAGGATGTTGCCGCGGCGGCGGGAGTCAGTAAAACTACGGTATCGTATGTTTTTTCGCCGCAGAAATCAATGCTTATATCGCCGGAAACAAGAGAAAAAGTGCTGGCGGAAGCTATGAAATTGGGCTACCGGCCCAGTTTTTTCGGCAAAGTCCTGTCGCAGAAACGCTCTTTTAATATAGCGTTGATCCTGCCTGCCCGCAGTGCCCGCAGCATGAGCCGCACGCTGTTGTGGCTTTTTCACGGTATTGTGCGTAAAGCCGAAGGTTCCGAATACAATGTCAGCGTATTTTTCGGAGCGAGCAAGCGTTTTTTCAACCGCACCAGCGACGGTCGTTTTGATGGCGTGATCGTGCTTGGTATCGGCTCTGACACTACGGCACTGGATAAAATAGCGGCGTTGGATCTGCCGATGGTCGTAGCCAACCGGCACTATCCGGTAGGCGAAAAGTGCAGTTGTATCCACAGCGACATCGGTGGCTGGGTCATCCGCGAAGCGGAGCGGATGTTGCAAATGAACTGCCGCAACATTTTATTGCTCAACAAAGGGGGGTATTCTGCCGCCGGAAAAGCGGTCAAAGATGTTTTTGAGCGGGTTGAACAGAGTGTGGTCAAAAAGTCATGTAAGATAGATTATGTGGAGATCGGGAATAATTTAAGTTCGCAAGTCTATGAACTTTTTCACAACAACCGTTATGACGGCATAATCATCAACAGCAATCAGGGTTCGGAAGTGGTCAATGCGTTGCACATGCACAGATTAGTGCCTGCCAGAGATGTTCTGCTCTCCGGCTTTGCCCGTGAGCAATCCATGCTGATGCTGGGGTTGGACTGGTATTCTGACGCATTGACGATGGGCGAAAAGAGCTGGGATATGCTCATGAATCTGCTCAATGGCGGAAAAAGTGAATATACTATTCTGCCGATAGTACACGAAATCTTTGCCAACAACGAAAGACCTTCGCCTTCGGATGGATTTGATATATAAAATATGGTTATTGTCCTAAATTTTGTGAAAAACATTTATAATTTCCAATGTTGATAACAACATTGCCTACACAATTCATTTTGTTTTGCCAATAGTCCTCCCACGCTTTGGCATTTGTAAACCGTTTTAAT
>SUVS01000067.1 GCA_015061885.1 Lentisphaerota bacterium | reverse complement strand
TTAACCACCGCTGACGCGGTGCCCTCAAACGCCGGGAGCTTCGCTCAACACCGGAGATGCTTCGCGGAACATTTCCGCTCGGTTTGCCGGAATTTATCCGGCAAACTGCCTTCCCATGCGTTCGCGGCCCTGACCGGGCTTCGCGGCGTGCCGCCGCGTGAGCTGTTGGCAAACAACATCAACTGTTTTGCAACAGTTCTTCACTGGCTGATTCAGCTTGTGGAATTCAACCTTGCGTTAAGATGCTGCTTCCTTTGATTATATTCATTCTGGATAAGTCGAAATTCTGATTCCAGGAGTTCAAGCTCCTGTAATATTTCGAGCCGGTTTTTTGCACGCTCAAGTTCATTGGTGAGTTCTGACGACGGATTTGACATACTGCCTCCATAAATGTTAATTGTTTCTTTTGCCGGCTTTTGCGTTCGTGGTTGGCAAGCAACCGTGCTATTTCCGGGTTTTCTCTGCATTTGCGGCGTAACGCCTGTTGTACTGCCTGACGGGATGTGTTGCGTTTGCGGGCTATATCCGAGAGGCTTATTTCCGGGTTTTTGATCTTTTCTGCCAGCAGTTCCAGTGCCAGCTTGTCCAGATTCAGCATATAAACGATAACTTCCAGCAGGTCGTTGCGGGAGTATTCGAGTTTTTCGCCGTTCAGCTTGCGTTGCCGGGCTGAATTGTTTTCTTCGGTGAACATTTGCAATTCGGCATCCTGCAAGGCTTCGTCAAAACTGCACATGCGGTCGGTCAGCAACTCCGCATCACCGGCATTTCTGCACCATTTCAGCATTTCGCATTTGCGGCAGTCATCCGCTTTGCCGGGGCGGTAATGGCCATAACAACTCTTCATTGATAAAATGCTCCTTTTTTGTGATAAATTAAGTTTACGCTTAATAAAATAGCATATAATTTGAATTTTGTCAAGTTTAAATTAAGAAAAATATTAAGAAATTTATTAAAAAGGTTCTTTCCGGCAGTTCTCTTCCTGGGTTGAATAACTGAAAATGTTACTTTTAACTGAAAAAGCATTTGCAAAAATTACTCTGAAGGTTATATTTATCAGAAATATCGTAAACCTAAAATACAAAACAGGAGTTTTTTATGGGTAAGATAGAACGCAACTACGAGTTCCGTGAACGGATCAATCAGGTGCATTTTGCCAACCGCCGCGACGAAGCGGTCAAGGCTCTGGCGAACGAAGTGGAAGTTACTGCTGACTGGAAGATCGTTTATCCTGCCGACGGCGATGCCCGGATCGTCAATGCGGCAAAGGATTTGCAGGAGTATCTGGAAGTATCCATGGGTTTGGCGTTGACTGTGGGAACGGCGGCCGCCGCCGGTCAGAAAGTTATCAAACTTGAGCTTGACAAATCTCTCGAAGGCGTGCGTACCTACCGTTTGGATGTAACTGCTGACAGTATCACTGTTGCCGGTGCCGATGAAAAAGGCATTATTTCAGGCTGTATATATATTGAAGACCTTATGAATCTCAAGGAAGCCCCGGTTCTCGCCATCGGTTCCGAAGTCCGCAAACCTCTGATCGGTTTGCGGATGGTACACTCCGGCTGGGGTATTGACCTTTTTCCCAGCGAACACCTCAAGGCTATGGCTCACGCCGGTTTTACCTGTGCGGTGGTCTTTATTACCGGCATCGACCGCACCAATGTCGGTCAGCTGGATGTAAATGATGTGATCGACCGGGCATGGCTTTACGGCTTGGATGTGATGCTTTACGCGTATCTGCCCAGCTACAAGCACCCGGCAGAACCGGATGCCGCTGAATTTTTTGAAGGCGTTTATACCAAACTTTTCAACTATTACCCCAAGGCTCTCGGCGTGATGCTGGTCGGCGAATCTGCCGAATTCCCCAGCCGCGACCCCCGCACCACCGGCAAACGCAACCGCGAAAGTGTGGTTGACGGCATTCCCACGACCAAACCCAGTCCCGGCTGGTGGCCGTGCAGTGATTATCCGGACTGGCTCAAGTGTGTTTGCGATGCGGCACACAAAGCCAAACCCGGAGCAATGGTCATTTTCAACACCTACAACTGGTATTGGGCAAGCGAAGATGTCCGCCGCGAATTTCTGGAGAAAATTCCGAAAGAAGTTACCGTGCAGATCACTTTTGACATCGGTAAAGAACTGGTGCGTGAAAATCTGCTCTGTCAGGTTCGCGATTACAGTGTCTCTGCCGATGAACCCAGCGATTACTTCAAGAGCGAGTGCAAGATCGCTCACGAACTGGGTTTGAGCATCTTGAGTACGGCAAATACCGCCGGTCTGACCTGGGATTTCGGTACGGTACCCTATGTGCCGGTACCCCAGCAGTGGATCAGACGCTTTGATGTGCTGGAAAAAGCCCGTCAGGATTGGAATGTTGACAGTTACTACGATAATCACCACTACGGCTGGTGGCCTTCAGTCATTACCGATCTCGGGAAATTTGCGTTCTGGAGTCCGCGTCTGGATCTTCAGGATATGCTCAAAAAGCTGGCGATCCGCGATTTCGGTGCCGGAGCGGCCGATACCGTGCTGAAAGTCTGGGATCTCTGGAGCGAAGCCATGAAAGAAGATTATGTGGCAAGCAACGAAGAACAGTACGGTCCCATGCGGGTAGGACCTTCATATCCGCTGATTTTCCACCCCAACATCACCCGTACCATGCGCGGCAAGGAAATCAAATTCCCCACCACCGAAGGTGCTCACTTCGGCTGGAAGATCATCAAGACGATGTATCAGCCCTACGAAAGTGCCCGTCAGGCTCCCGGTTTCCTCCGTTTTCCGGTGGAACTGCGTGCACTGGAGCGTCTGCACGAAAAGTTTGCCTGCGGCGTGGCAGAATTGGAAAAACTCCGCGATACAGTACCCGGTCGCAAATTGGAAAAACTCGAAGAACAGATCCGTCTGGGCAAATACATCACTTGCAACTGTGCTACGGCAAAGTGCGTGAAAGAGTGGTACATGCTCAACGCCAAACTCATGGCTTGCACCGATAAAGCCGAAGCCAATGCTCTGCTCGACAAACTCGAAGCCATGGCCAAAGCCGAAATCAAAAATGCCGAAAGTGCCATCCCGCTGGTGGAAGCCGATTCCCGTCTGGGCTGGGAACCTTCCATGGAATATGTTACCGACAAGTGGCACATTGAATGGAAGATACGCCAGGTCAATTACATGCTTGGCGAAATTGCCGAATTCCGCGATCTGGTGAATTTGCAGATCTGAAAAACTGTTGAATCGCTGTTCCTGCAAGGTGTCTGCAAAGGGCAACTTGCAGGATTTTTTGTTTTTTATATGGTATAAACTTGCAAAAATGCCCGGTAAACAGTATTTTATTAAGGAATATATAACCTTGGGAGAATGAGAGATGACCAATCAGGAAATTGTTAAAAGAATAAATGATCTGCGGATCAAACACAATGCAGTGATCCTTGCACATAATTATGTTATCGGCGAAGTGCAGGATGTTGCTGATTTTGTGGGCGATTCGCTGGAGTTGAGTATCAAGGCGGCGGCAACGCAAGCCCCGGTCATAGTTTTCTGCGGAGTATCTTTTATGGCGGAAACCGCTAAACTGCTTGCCCCTGACTCCACTGTGCTGCTGCCGGAAGTTTCCGCCGGCTGCCCCATGGCGGATATGGCAAGTGCCGAAGCGGTGCAGGCCCTCCGCAAAGAACACCCCGACGCAGTTTTTGTGGCGTATGTGAATACCACCGCCGCGGTCAAAGCCGAAGTTGATATATGCTGTACCTCTGCCAATGCCGAAAAAATCGTTTCGTCGATCCCGGAAGATAAAGAAATCGTTTTTCTGCCCGATCAGAACCTCGGCGGCAATGTGATGAAAAATCTGAACCGGAAAATGATACTGTTCCCCGGTTACTGCCCCACGCATCACCGCATTGAACCCGCACAGCTTGAAGCGATGCGGGTTAAGTACCCCAATGCTCCGATAGTGGTGCATCCGGAGTGTCCGGTGGAAGTTACTGCACTGGCTGACGCGGCATTGAGTACCGGCGGAATGCTCAAATATGTTAAAGAAAGTCCCGCCAGACAGATAATTATCGGCACCGAAAGCGGCATAATCCATCGTTTGCGGAAAGAAAATCCCGATAAAGAATTCATAGCTCTTGCCCCGGCACCGCGTTGTATGAATATGAAGAAAATAACGCTCGAAAGCGTACTGAAAAGTCTGGAAGAAATGCAGACCCCGGTAGAATTGCCGCAGGCATTGATCGAGCGGGCAAAGCTCCCGATAGAACGGATGCTGGCAATAAAATAAGCATTTTTTGCATTTTTACGGGTATAAAGCCTTGACAAGAGAGTATTTTTGTTGTAGATTAAGTCAGGCAACTACGGTTACGGTCTATAAGTTGAACAGGAGGATAAAGTAAATGAAGAAGAGTTTCACCTTGATCGAGCTTTTGGTGGTGATCGCCATCATCGCTATTCTGGCCGCTATGCTGCTGCCGGCTTTGAGTGCTGCCCGCGAAAGTGCCCGCAACACCAGCTGTATCAATCTTTTGAGCCAGATCGGCAAAGCGAGCATTATGTACAGTAACAATAACGGCGGTGCTTTGCCCGGCAGAGCCAACTCTGATGCTACCGGTAACCGTACCTGGCACGGTGCCAGCGATCCGGCGTACCGCATGATGCGTGGCGGTTATCTGACCGGTGAACGCCATGAAATTGATGCAGAATGTTGCGACAAATATTTCAAGTGCCCGACTAATCTGAATGAAGAATATAGCGTTTCCGGTACTACTGGTGACATTTCTTATAAGTGGTATTTGAATTTCGGCAGTGACGCCACCGGTATCGACCGCCGCGGCATCGTCGGCAGAGATAACCCCAACCGTGCCATTTGGAGCGATATTGTGCAGTATGGTGCAACAAATCCTTCCGGCAATCACCCGGCGGTATCCAATGTGCTGTATCTCGGCGGCAATGTCGGAACCCGTGAATATGAGTTTGACAGTGTGCCTACTGCCAATCAGCTCGATGCAACTGATTGACGGGGTTGAGTTAAATATCAAAGCGGTGCAAGTTTTTGTGCCGCTTTTTTTATGTTGTTGCAGCAGAGGCAAGTTGGATTTTGTGGGAAGATTTGAGCGGTTCGGGGAGGATTTGAGAGCATGAACGCATAAGTTTCTGGAGGTATAATATTGAGTAAGTCAGTGATTTACACTCCCGAACACTCCCAAAATTTCTCAAATATTCCCAAAATTTCTCACGATGTTGTTTATCCTGCAACCCGCACAGGCGGGAAAAGTACGGCGAACTTTGGAAAAAATTTGCAATTTGCAAGTTGTTGGTGTATATTATAGCTCCGATTTTCTGTGATCGGAAAATTAAAACTCGTTAACCACCAAACACCCGGGCGGGCTGAAAAGCGTAAAAAGAGTCCGTCGCAACGCAAGAAAGGAAGTGCAAAATGGGTAAAATCACGATTAACGATCTTATGGAAGCCGGTTGTCATTTCGGACACCAGACCCGCCGCTGGAACCCCAAAATGAAGGAATTTGTTTACGGTGCCCGCAACGGTATCAGCATTATTGACCTGACCAAAACCATGCATCAGCTGGCTAACGCCTGCAACTTCCTCGGCAATGTCGTTGCCAAGGGTGGGGATATCCTCTTTGTCGGTACCAAGCGTCAGGCTCAGGAAGTGATCCGCAGCCTCGCAGCCGAAACCGGCATGTACTATGTTGCAGAACGCTGGATGGGCGGTATGCTCACCAACAATGTGACCATCCGCAAGAGCATCACCAAGATGATCGAATCCGACAAATTGCTGGCTGACGAAGAAGCCACCAGCAAGCTCAAGAAAAAAGAAATCGTCATGCTCACCCGTGACAATCAGAAACTGCACAACAACCTCGACGGTATCGCCGAAATGAAGAAGCTGCCCGCAGCCATGTTCATCATCGACGTCTGCCATGACGACATTGCTGTCCGCGAAGCCGCCAAGCTGAACATTCCGATCGTTGCTATCTGCGATACCAACGCCGACCCCGATCTGATCGACTATCCGATCGTTGCCAACGACGACGCCGTCAAATCTCTGCAGGTCATCACTGATGTTGTCCGCGATGCCATCATGACTGCCAAAGAAGTCTATAACAAGAGCGTTGTCGAAGCCGCCACCGCCAAGGGTGCCGCCGAAAAGATCGCCGCCGAAGCTGATGCTGACGCCGAAGATAAAGCTGCCGCTCCCAAAGCCCGTCGTCCCCGCAAGGCCGCCGAAGGCGAAGCCAAGCGTGCCCCCCGCAAAAAGGCTGCTCCCAAAGCTGAAGAAGCCAAGGCTGAATAATTGAATTTTTAAGGAGAATATATAAAATGATTACTGCTGATGTTGTAAAGAAGCTCCGCGATATGACCGGTGCCGGTATGATGGATTGCAAAAAAGCTCTTACCGAAGCTAATGGTGATATGGATAAAGCCGTGGACGTGCTCCGCAAATCCGGTGCCGCCAAAGCCGAAAAGAAATCCGGCCGTGCCACCAAAGAAGGTAAAATCGCTTGCATGGTCAACGGCAATGTTGCCGCTATGGTCGAAGTTCTCTGCGAAACTGACTTCGTTGCCAAGACCGATAAATTCAATAACTATATTGCCGAACTTTTGAACCGCATCGCTGCCGGCGAAGGCAACGGCTGCGTTTCCGAAGCTGTTCAGGCTGCTGAAAAAGATGCCATGGTCGCTCTGATCGCCACCATCGGTGAAAATATGCAGATCCGCCGTGCCGCCCGTTGGGCCGCCGATGGCAAACTTGCCAGCTACATCCACATGCAGGGCCGTATCGGCGTGCTGGTGGAAGTCGAAGGTGCTGATGATGCTGAATTGCTCAAGAATGTCTGCATGCACATTGCCGCATTCAACCCCAGCTTCATCGACCGCAGCGAAGTTCCTGCCGAATGGATCGCCCGCGAAAAAGAAATCGCCGCCGCCCAGTTGGCCGGCAAACCCGCTGAAATGATCGAAAAGATCGTCATGGGCAAGATCAACAAGCGTTACACCGAAGTCTGCCTGATGGATCAGCCCTGGATCATGGACGACAAAGCCAGCCTTGCCAAACTCTACAAAGATCTCAAGGTCAAGCGTTTCATTCGCTGGGAAATCGGCGAAGAGCTGTAATAGGGCGGATATACTGAAAGCCCGTGGGGCGGCTTTTGCAACCTCGGCAGAATCTGCACCGACTGCTTTTCCGGGTGTTACCTTACAGGTAGCACCGCAAAAAAGCAATCAGCACATCTTCAAGCCGATGTTATCAAAATCCCTCCCCAGTTCTTTCAGCATATCCACCCCGCAAGGGTCAGCAAACTTACAATAACAAAAAAGGCGTCCATTTTTGGATGCCTTTTTTGTTAGCCGCCTTTTGCCGCATGTACGGGCGATAGTTGTGGATGGCGGCGGTACGGACAGATACGGACTTTTACGGACAAATACGGACTGTTCTTGCCGCCAAGTTGCTGTTGGCTGGCAGTATAAAGATAGTCATTCAGGCAAAAGCCTGTTTTAAAACTAAAGGGGCATTTTTCTATTTTGCAAAAATAGAAAAATGCCATGAAAAGGTTTGGAAAAAAGGGGTGGAGTTTGAGGAGGGGGAAAAGGACCTTTCCTCAAAAGGGCTTTTCCCCCTCCTCAAGCCCCAGACCTTATCCAAAAAAACTTTACAAGGCAATTTTTTATGGTTATGCAATGGAAAAAACTTTTGTCGGCACGGCGGCTTGGTGCGGCCGGGAGTGTGACGGTTCAGCCGGGGCGTTCGCCTTTTCAGCAGGATTTTGACCGGATCGTATTTTCTTCATCGTTCAGGAAACTGCACGACAAGGCCCAGGTTTTTCCGCTGTCGGATGAGGATAATGTGCGTACCCGTCTTACTCACAGTATGGAAACTGCTTCTATCGGCAGATCGCTGGGTGCGATTGCCGGGGTCGGTATTTGTGAAAAGCTCGGTGAAAGCCGTATCCGGCCAAATCATATCGGGGAGATCGTGGCGGCGGCGAGTCTGGCACATGATATAGGTAATCCGCCGTTCGGTCATTCCGGCGAAGAGAGCATCCGCTACTGGTTTACCCATTCGCCGGTCGCCGCCGAGTTGCGTAAACACATGAACAGTGATGAAATTGCCGATATTGACCGTTACGAAGGCAATGCACAGGGATTCCGGGTGCTGACCAAACTGGAGATGCCGGAAAATCACGGCGGTATGCAGTTGACTTGTGCTACATTGGGGGCGGTCGCCAAATATCCGGTTACTTCATCGTGCAAAAACCGTCCGCAGGGGGTTGCCGGGAAAAAGTTCAACTTTTTCCATTCTGAAAAAGCGTTGTTTGAAGAAGTTGCTCATACTTGCGGTCTGTTGCCTAATGGTTCCGGCGACGGCTGGTGCCGGCATCCGCTGGCGTATCTGGTGGAGGCCGCTGACGATGTAACTTACCGGATCGTGGACTTTGAAGACGGTCATCTGCTGAATATCATTGAGTATTGGGAGCTGGAAATGCTCATGCTCAAGATAATCGGCGATAACGGCGAAACCCGCGAACGGCTCAAACTTATTGTTGATGAACGCCGCCGGGTGGAGATGCTCCGTGCCATGACGCTGGGGGCGGTGGTCAAACAGATCACCAGGACATTTCTGGAATACGAAGATAAGATGCTTGCTGGTGAACTGGACAGACCGCTCATTGAGCTGATCCCGTCGGCGAGGGTACTGTCTGAAATTTACGATATAAGTGCTGAAAAAATTTATACCTACCGCCGTGCTGTGGAAATCGGTGTTGCCGGGTATGAACTGACCAACGGTTTGCTGGATATACTTGTAAGTGCCACCGAAGAATATGTTGATGCACTCAAGCGGGGCGAAAAACCCGAACCCCGGAGCTGGCGGCTGTTGAGTCTGCTGCCGGCAAGCTGTTGCCAGAAAGATAACAGTTTGTGGATGCAGAGTGCATATTGCCGACTGCAGTGTATATTGGACTATTTTACCGGCATGACCGATACTCATGCGGTATCAACTTTCAAAAAAATGAAGGGTATATCTCTGCCGGGAATGCCGTTTTGAAGCGAAAAATACCATATTCGCCGGATTTTTGGCGGAAAATCAAAAAAAAAGCGGGAAATTTTGGTATATTTTTTGCGTAAATGCTTGAGTTGTGATATATTAAATGTCCTTGAAGTTGAATTAGTTTTTAACATATAATAATTATTAAACCGCCGAGGAGCGTTTTCCGGTTCCTTTTTGAGCGGTCGTGCGGCGAAATATTGTCCCCTTGCCGGCGGCTGAACAAGAGGTCAGGAAGATGTTTTCAAGGCAAAAAGAGGAAAAGAAATGGCAGTCAGAATTAGAATGAAGCGTACCGGTGGCACCAACAACAGCTGCTTCCGGGTAGTCGTAATGGATGTTTGTGCACAGCGTGATGGCAAAGCGATCGAAGAGATCGGTTTCTACAACCCCAACAGCAAGGTTGAAACCCTCAATGTCGAACGCTATGATTACTGGGTGAGCGTCGGTGCCCAGCCCAGTGAAACCGTTGTTGCAGTAGCAAACCGTATCAAGAACAACATCAGCCTTGCCGATCTGGTGCGTAAGCCCTCGATCTCCAAGAAAGCCAAAGCCAAGGCAGCCGCCGAAGCCAAGGCCAAGGCAGAAGCTGAAGCCGCTGCAGCCGCAGCTGCCGAAGCTCCGGCTGAAGAAGCTCCTGCTGAAGCGTAAGTTTAAGCAGGGTGCTTGATTTAACCATAAGGCTGGCAGTCTGGATGATTTGCTCAACGGACTGCTTGCCTGTTCCGGAATGATTTTCCGACAGTAAAAAATCCGGTTGGAGTTGTGAGTGGATTTTTTGCAAGACGGAAAATAAAAGCGGAACAGTTGGGAGTATTTGAGATGTTTAAGTCGTTACTGAAGCTGTTCGGGATCGGCGGAAAAGGTTGCAGTTGTGGAAGCGGCAACGAAAAGATCCGTGAACTTGAACACTTTGTGGATTATGTAGTCCGGGCACTTGTCGATTTTCCGGACGAAGTGAATGTATCTTCCAGTGCAACGGAAAACGGTACGGTCATCCGTATTGATTGCCGCAAGGAAGATATCGGTAAAGTCGTTGGTAAACGCGGCAAGACCATTATGGCGATCCGTTCGCTGGTCAGCGGTGCCGGCGGCAGACTTCAGCAGCGTATTTCCGTGGAAGTAGCTGACTGAAGATTGATCCGGAAAACCGGGGAAGCTGTAACATGAAAATAGAAGTGTTGACACTTTTCCCGGAGATCTATCCGGGGCCGTTGGGTTCCAGTGTGATCGGCCGGGCGATCGGGAAGAATATTCTCGAGCTCAAGGCGGTGGATTTGCGTGATTATACGCATGACCGCCGCGGTACTGTGGATGATTCGCCTTATGGCGGAGGTCCCGGGATGCTGATGAAGGTTGAGCCGCTTATGGAGGCTCTGGAAGATTTGGCACATGCGGGCAAACGGGTAATATTGATGGGTCCGCGAGGTCGCAAATTCGACCAGAAGATAGCCCGTGAACTGGCACAGGAAGATGAATTGCTGTTGGTTTGCGGGCACTACGAGGGGCTGGATGAACGGGTGCGTTTGTTGAGCAACTGCGAAGAACTTTCTATCGGCGACTATGTGCTGACCAGCGGCAATCTGGCGGCAATGGTGGTGATCGATGCAGTAGCGAGATTACTGCCGGGAGCGTTGGGTTGCGATGAATCCGGCGAAGATGAGTCTTTTTCGGAAGGTTTGCTGGAGTATCCGCAATACACGCGGCCGGAAGAATTCCGCGGATTGCGTGTCCCGGAAGTGTTGCAAAGCGGAGATCACAAAAAGATCACGCATTGGCGGCGGTTGCAGGCTGAAAGGCTTACCCGGAAGTTAAGGCCGGATCTGTATAAAAAAGCGGTATTTGACCGGTTACGGCAAATATCGATGAAAGAGTGGAAAAAAACAACTAAAAAGTTTTTGATACAAAAGGAGAAGTTGAAAAATGGAAATTCTCAAGAAAGTAGCCCAGGAATACCTGAAGAGTGAAGTTACCGAATTTTCCGTCGGGGACACTGTCAAGGTTTATGTGAAGATCGTCGAAGGCGACAATGAACGTATCCAGGCTTTTGCCGGTACCGTCATTGCCCGCAACGGCAGCGGCATCAACGAAACTTTCACCGTCCGCCGCGTGGCTTTCGGTGAAGGTGTGGAACGCGTTTTCCGTATCCACAGCCCCCGTATCGACAAGATCGAAGTTACCCGCCGCGGTAAAGTCCGTCGTGCCAAACTTTACTATCTGCGTGATAAAGTCGGTAAGGCTGCCAAGGTCAAGGAACTCCGCGACGCCCGGTAAGCTCTGCCATGTCAGTTAAAGGCAAAGGCGGTGAGGCTGAAAAGTTCATCACCGCCGGAAACGAACTTCTCGCTTGGGAATACGAAAAGTATCAGGCGGGATTTCGTTTTGTAGTGGGTATTGACGAAGTGGGCCGTGGTCCGCTGGCGGGGCCGGTGGTTGCCGCCGCAGTGGGGTTTCCGCAAGGTGCGGTGATCCCGCTTGTCAATGACTCCAAAAAACTCTGTGAAGAAAAGCGTGAAGCACTCGATGAAGCCATACGGAAAGTTCCGGGAGTGCGGATTGCGATCGCGGAGATCCCGGTTGAGGAAATCGACCGGATAAATATATTGAAAGCGACTCATCTGGCAATGAAACAGGCGGCGGAAGCCATCCCCGAAGCAGATTATCTGCTCGTTGACGGTCTGCCGGTGCCGGGATTGCCGAAAGAGTCTTGCAATATAATCAAAGGCGATGCCAAATCAGCAAGTATCGCCGCCGCCAGTATAGTGGCAAAGGTTTACCGCGACCGTTTGATGGTGGAGCTGGATAAACAGTATCCCGGCTACGGTCTGGCGGAAAATAAAGGGTATGGCACAGCGGCTCATTTGCAGGCGTTGAAGGTTTTGGGTGTAACGCCCATCCACCGCCGGAGTTTTGCTCCGGTGCGGGATATAATCGAGCCGCCGCCTGAACAGATGGAATTGTTTTGAAGTTGAATCAAGAGGGTTGCAGTATGAAGATTAGTTTTTTAAGCACAAGGAGGAAAGCCCGCGTTACCGACGCGGGTCGGACTGCGTTGGCTTGGTAAGCGTGTTTAAATACGCTTGTTTTTCAGAATTTATTTGCAGAAATCAACCCTATTAAATAGAATAGAACAGGTAATAAAATGGCTAAATATTCGATTGAAACGATCCGCCACAGTGCAGCACATGTTATGGCGGCGGCAGTACAGAAACTTTTCGGCGATGTTAAATTTGACATCGGTCCTTCCACTTCTGACGGTTTTTATTATGACTTTGATATGGAACACCGCCTGTCGATGGAAGATCTGGCGGCGATCGAAGACGAAATGAAGAAGATCGTCAACGCCCATCTGCCCTTTGAATACAGCGAAATGAGCCGCGAAGAAGCCAAAGCTCTGCTCGAAAGTAAAAATCAGCCCTACAAACTTGAGCGTCTTGCTGATATCGAAGAAGGCAGCAAGATCACCTTTTACACCATCGGCGATTTTGCCGACCTCTGCCGCGGTCCGCATGTGGAACATACCGGTCAGATCGGTGCATTCAAACTCATGAATGTTGCCGGAAGTTACTTCCACGGCGATGAAAATAATCAGATGCTTCAGCGTATTTACGGTGTGGCGTTCCCCGATAAAGCAGAACTCAACGCCTATTTGCGGATGCTTGAAGAAGCCAAAAAACGCGACCACCGCAAATTGGGCAAGGAATTGGAACTTTTCAGCTTTTCTGAAAATGTCGGTCCCGGTTTGGTGTTGTGGCACCCCAAAGGTGCGTTTATCCGCAATGCGTTTGAAACCTACTGGCGTGAAAAGCATTACAGCAACGGCTACGATCTGCTCTACACCCCGCATATCGGTCAGAGCATATTGTGGAAGACCAGCGGGCATTTGGATTTCTACCGCGATGCGATGTATTCATCCATGGAAATCGACGAAGTTGATTACTATGTCAAACCCATGAACTGCCCGTTCCATATCGAGGTTTACAAGAGCAAACTCCGCAGCTACCGCGAACTGCCGTGCCGCTGGGCGGAACTGGGTACGGTTTACCGCTATGAAAAATCCGGTGCATTGTACGGTTTGCTGCGTGTACGCGGCTTTACCCAGGACGATGCCCACATTATCTGTACGCCCGAACAGATCGAAGACGAAATCGCACGCGTGCTGGAATTCAGCTTGTCGATCTGGAAAGACTTCGGGTTTACTGAAATCAAACCCTATCTGGCGACCCGTCCTGCCAAAGCAGTCGGTGATCCTGCCCGTTGGGAACAGGCACTCAACGCTTTGAGCAACGCCGTGAAGAAAGCCGGTCTGGAGTGTGAAGTCGATAATGGCGGCGGTGCTTTCTATGGACCTAAAATCGACCTCAAGGTCAAAGACGCTATCGGCCGTGAGTGGCAGACCACCACCATCCAGTTTGACTTCAATTTGCCGGAACGCTTTGACCTGACTTACATCGGCGAAGACGGCAAAAAGCATCAGCCGTATATGGTACACCGTGCGTTGTTCGGTTCGCTGGAACGCTTCTTCGGTATTCTTATTGAACAGTACGCCGGTGCGTTCCCGATGTGGCTGGCTCCGGTACAGGCTAAAGTGTTGCCGATCACCGAAAAACAGCATGAATACGCCGCAAAAGTTGCTGAAGAACTTACAGCCAACGGTTTCCGCGTGGAACTTGATGACCGTGCCGAAAGTCTGGGTGCAAGGATCAAAGATGCCCGCAATCAGCGTACCAATTACATCATCGTTATCGGCGAAAGAGAAGCCGAAAATGGTGAAGTCGGCGTGAGAAACCGCCGCGAAGGCGAGCTGGGAGCCATGAAATTGGCAGATTTGATGAAAAAAATGCAATTTGAAGTTGCGAATAAAATAATTTGAGCTATATTAATATAATTGACGCGTTTTGGGTATGCGTCCGGAAAAATAAAGTAATTCTTTAATAGGGAGGAATGCGTTATCGCTAAGCTCTTAAAACCGGGAGATCGTTCGTTTACCGCGGATCAGGTACGCCTGATCGGTGCAGACGGAGAACAGTTGGACATTGTCAGTTTTGCCAAAGCCCGCGAACTTGCCCAGCAGGCAGGTTTGGATTTGGTGCTGGTATCAGACCGTGCTACTCCGCCGGTAGTCCGCATCATGGACTACGGCAAGCTGCTCTTTGAACAGAAGAAGAATCTGAAAAACCAGCGTAAAAACAATGTTGCCCAAAAGGTCAAGGAAGTCAAGTTCCATATCAACATTGATAAGCATGACTACGAGTACAAACTTGCCAGAGGCGTGGAGTTTCTCGGCAAAGGCTGCAAGCTCAAAGTTACATTGATGTTGCGCGGCCGCGAAATGGCCCACCAGGATCTGGCTTTTGAATTGATGGATAAGGTTATGGCGTATCTCGCAGAATACGGCGAAGCCGATGGCAAGCCGAAGCTGCTGGGCCGCAACATAACAGTATTTTTTGCACCCGGCAAAAAAGCCGGACGCACCGCCGAGGCTGGCCGGCATCTGCCGCCCCGGGAGGATAATGAACAACCTGAAACTGATGACAGCGACAGCGAAGAATAAGCTGTAAAAGTCAGTTTCCACAAAAGAAGGAGAAAAACGATGCCTAAATTGAAGACCCGGAAGTGTGCTGCCAAGCGTCTGAAGCAGACCGGGACCGGTAAGTACCGCCACAACAAGGCGGGTGCCCGTCACCTCATGTCCACCAAAAATGCCAAACGCCGTTTGCGTTTGCGTCAGGATGGTGAAGTTTCGCCCGCAGAAAAGAAGCGTATCAAGGTTGCTCTGCCCTACGGTCTGTAAGGTATTGAGTACAACGCTAAACAGCTAAACATGAGGATTTAAGATTATGAGCAGAGTAACTTGTGCAGTCGCTTCCAGAAAACGCCGTAAGCGTGTATTGGAACGGGCTAAAGGTTTTTACGGTGCAAGCAGCAAGCGTATCCGTACCGCGTATGATGCAGTCGATAAGGCGATGACCCACGCTTATCGCGGCCGTAAACAGAAGAAACAGCAGTATCGTCGTCTGTGGACAGTGCGTATCAACGCCGCCTGCCGTATGCTGGGCACCAACTACAGCCAGTTTATGAACGGTCTCAAGAAGGCCGGGATTGAGCTGAACCGTAAGATGCTTGCTGATCTGGCAGTTACGGAATTTCAGGAGTTCAAGGCTCTGGTGGAAAAAG
>SUVS01000006.1 GCA_015061885.1 Lentisphaerota bacterium | reverse complement strand
CCTTAGAGCGATTTTGAGCAAAGCTCAAAATCGTCCTCAAACGCCGGATGGCTTCGCTCGACTCCGTTCGACCTCGCAGCATGCTGCCTCGGGTTTGCAGGAATTTATCCTGCAAACTACTCTCACATCCGCTCGCGGGGCTGACCGCCCTTGTTGCTGTTGGTAAACGACATCAACAAGTTTTGCAACAGCCCCATTTATCTTCAAAACAATTACTTCAACATCGAATCGAGGATGTAGTAGTTGAGTTCTTCGTAGTCGCGGGTGCCGACCATTTCGGCGATCTTGGCATCGTCCAGACTGCGGGAGATTTCCAGCAAACGCAGGAAGATCTTGCGGCTGACATCCAGGTGCTTCATATCCACACCTTCCTTCTGGGTACGCATGACTTTTACATCCAAACCGACCCATTCGCCATCATTACCGAACCCGTGCTGGTCAAGCACACGCACCTGATTGAGGGCACGGCGGGGATCGACTGCACCAAAGGTAAGATCCTGGTCAAATTTAAGACCGTTCTGGTCGTTCAGGTGAACGCTCCAGAGCTTTTTGTGTGCCATGGCAAAACCCATTTCGTCGGAGGGCGAAAGATTGGCAAGCAAGGCGTGGGCAGTTTCGATCAAACAGCCGACTCTGGCAGGATCGCTGGTCATCAAACCCATGGCAATAGCATGGCCAATGGTCGGGATGTAGGTGTGATCCATCGGTTCGTTGGGTTTGGATTCGATCATCACGCGGATGTCTTTGTCGTAATCAAGCATCATCTGCAAGGCTTCGCCGATGCGTTCAGTGGCAACGACCGGGTCTTTGGCTTCGCGGATGTAAGTACCTTCGCGGGCAAGCCAGAGAACGATGTTTTTGGTGCCGAGAGCTTTAGCAATATCAATGGTACGCTTGGTGCGTTCCAGAGCATATTCGCGGCATTTGGGGCAGTTGTTGGTGTAACCGCCGTCGATGGTCTGGGGGGCAAACCACATACGCGGAGCAACAAATTCCGGAGTCAGACCGTGATCGTCAAGGACTTTTTTCAGTTCGCCGGCAGCTTTGATGATTTCAGCCGGAGTCATGTTCTCCATGCCCGGAACAGCATCATCGTCATGCAGCTGGATACCGTCAAAACCAAGTTGCTTGTACGCGGCAAGTTTAGTGTTGAATTCAATGCTTTTACGCACTTCAGGACCGAACGGGTCGGCACCTTCATGAATGTTCCACGGACCGAACGAAAAACGGAATGTACCCTGCATTGTGAACCTCCTGTTGGTTGTTTTCGGGTTGTTACAGGTTTTTTCTTACAAATACAATATAGCATTTGCAAATAAGAAAACCTTGATTATATTATGAAAAATTAGCATTATCTTACGAAAGATGCAACTGCCAAAAGTCCAAACTTGTCTTGCGGCGGCTCGCAAAAGTACAAAACCGGAAAAATTCCGGCAGTTACCTTACAGGTAGCTGCTAAAAATTTTCCGCCTTTGCCTTTTTTGCGATCCATCCACAATCCTGCGTTATGCTTTTGTCAGTTACATCTGGAAAAAATTGCAACTGCCAAAAGTCCAAACTTGTCTTGCGGCGGCTCGCAAAAGTACAAAACCGGAAAAATTCCGGCAGTTACCTTACAGGCAGCTGCTAAAAATTTTCCGCCTTTGCCTTTTTTGCGATCCATCCACAATCCTGCGTTATGCTTTTGTCAGTTGCATCTGGAAAAAAATTACAACAGGCAAAAGTCAGTTTTATTGGAGGTACATTATGCAAACTGTAAAGGCTGTCCGCAGTGATTTTTTCCCCGGCGAAGGTTGTCCGATTGCCTTGAGAACGATTCAGGGCGATGCTCCGGTTCAGCACGAAGGCGACCTTACTGACATACGCCACACCCACGATTTTGCCGAACTTATAATCATAACCCGCGGCGGCGGTATGCACTGGATCGACGGAACTTCTTATGAGGTTGCGGCGGGCGATGTGTTTTTGATCCAGGACAATACCGAGCATTATTTTCAGGAACGGCACGATCTTGAAATGTATAACATAATGTTCGACGATCAATATCTGGCAGATCACTTACGCAGTTTGCGTTCGCTTTCCGGATTCAACGCATTTTTTCTGTTTGAACCGGTATTCCGGCGGCGGCACGCCTTTATGAGCAGACTGCATCTGGCTCCTGAACTGATGAATTCATTACGCAAAGTGTTGATCGGGGTGTTGGCAGAAGTCCGGTCGGCACTGCCGGGCAGTGATTTGATGCTGTTATCCAAAGTGCTGGAGATTTTTGTGCTGATCGCCCGCGAATACTCCCGCAGTTCCAACAGTAAAGCCCAGACCCTTTACCGGCTGGGGGAAGTTATCAGCCGTATGGAAAAAGATTACAGCGAAAACTGGACTGTTGCCCGGTTGGCAAAAATAGCCGTAATGGCACCGAGTACATTTTTAGGCGTGTTCAAAGAAGCAATAGGCACATCGCCGATTGAATATCTCTTGAATCTGCGGATGAGCAAAGCCGCAGAACAACTGCTTAAAAGCCGTAAAAGTATTTCCGAAATAGCACTGGATTGCGGCTTTAACGACTCCAATTATTTTTCCCGGCAATTCCGGAACCATTACAACTGTTCGCCGCGGGAATACCGGAAACGCTTTTGAAATTGCCACACAGACTTTGCAAAACTGGATAAAGGTTCAATAAAACATGCTTTTTTGATCGAAACGATAAGTTTGCATGAATTTTGATCGAATTGCTTGTTTTTATTTGCAATATCCGGTTGCAAGTCTATTTTTATGCAAAAGATATTTTTAATAATAATCATACAGGAGAGAGTGTGTTATGTCGGAAATTTTTGATACTGACAAAAAAATACGGCTCGGTGTCTGGGGCCTCGGCCGGGGCAGCAGTCTGATCCGTACCGCCGATAAACTCAATATCGAAATCGTTGCCGGGTGCGATATAAACCCCATTATGCAGGAAAAATTCCGCAATATGTGCCCGGAGGCATTTATTACTGATAACGCGGATGAGTTTCTTTCTTATCCCATGGATGCGGTCTTGATCGCAACATTTATTCAGGATCATGCCAGACATGCAATCCGGGCATTGGAAGCCGGTTTGCATGTGATGAGCGAAGTTACATCGTTTATGACTCCCGCCGAAGGCGTGCAGCTGGTCGAAGCGGTCGAAAAAAGCGGCAAAGTTTATCAGTTGCTGGAAAATTACCCCTTTACCAAAGAAAATATGTATTTGAAAGATCTCTGGGAAAAAGGATTTTTCGGCGAATTCATGTACGGCGAGTTTGAATATCTGCACGAGTGCCGTGCTTTATGCTATGGCTATAACACGCCCAACCGGCCGGCGGTCGAACCGGGCAACACTGCTCACAGCTGGCGTTCATGGCTCAATTTTCATTACTACGCAACTCACTCGCTGGGGCCTTTGATGCAAATAACTGATTTGCGTCCGGTCAGGGTTTCGGCATTGCCGGAGGCGGTAGCTCTGCCGGGGTATCTACCGGAAAGCGGCATGAGCAAACCCTGTCCTTCGATCGTGGAAATGAGCAACGGCGGTTTGATGCGTAACCTTACCGGTGCCGCCACCGGCGATTACCATGCCGGAAAACGCATCTGGGGCACGCGGGCATCGGCTGAATCGCTGGGGCATGATCTGATAATCAAAACCGGTGCCGCCGGCAAAAGTATGGATCTGCGTGTTCAACCGGAGTGGCCGGCATTGGCGGAGATCGCCAACACTGCCGGACATGGCGGCGGCGACTTCTGGGAACTCTATTACTTTGCCCGCCAGATCCTGACCGGCGAAACTGCTCCGTGGGATATTTACAAATCAAGCGATGTAACTTTAGCCGGTATCATGGCAGTCCGCAGTCAGGAGCAGGGCGGTATGCCCGTGGAAATCCCTGACTTCCGTAAAAAGGAAGTCCGCGACCGCTACCGCAACGACAACACTATGCAGGAGCATTTTGATCCGGCAAAGATTTTCCCCGCCGACGCCGGAGATGATTCATTGCGTTTCAACTCACTGATGCTGGAGCTTATTCAGGATGGTACTTTGTGGCGTAAAGTGTGGGATGGAGCTTTGCTTTGGAAAAACATCAAAAACGATACCGGCAAAGTAAGCGTGCTGAAAGCCGTGGAAGAATTGCAGGAGCGACTGGAAAATATCCCCGGACATGTTGCCGAAGCTCAAGCGTTGATCGCCAAATATCCCGGGGCATCTGCCGTGGAGGCACTCAAGGGTATAATGTCGATCTATGAAGCTGATTTGTCCGGCGATCTTGCAGCAAAACTTCAGCAGCTCCGCAAAGAGTTGCTGATGGGGAAATAATAAGAAAATTTCGTTTGCTGCAATAAGCCGACGAAGAGTTGTTTGAAAATCAAAAACCGATTGCAGGTCTGGTGGAAAATGTAAGAGCCGGATCAATCTGCGGTATTGAAAAAATCACATTTTTTTTGATTTTTTTTTAACAGAGTGTATAATAAAAGCTGTTTATTATATTGCAAACTCAACGCAGGAACTTTTATGCAGAACCGTTGTAAATATCTGCAGGTAAAAAATGCTGTCAAACAGCAGGTCGATGAAGGCAGATTTCGTGATCTGCCGTTGCCCGGCAGACGGGAAATGGCCGAATTTTACAATACTACCACCGCTACTTGCAATAAAGCAGTAAAAGAACTTATCAGCGAAGGCGTGCTGAAAACAATTCCCGGAAAAGGAACTTTTCAGCATCCGGACTACGGCAGTAGTGTACGTTCACTGCATGTATGGATACCTGATCTGCGGCATGGATTTTATGTGAAATTTGCAGAAATCATAAGTTCGCTTGCCGCAGAATATCATTACAGCCGTGTAAGTATAAATCTGTCAAGAATGTTTCCGGAAAGTGAAACCGATATACTTGCCGGGCAGTTGAGCGATCCGCAGGCGGATGTGTTGATGTATTCGCTGCGTAATCCCAAATCATTGCAGGTTATTTTGCGGCATCCCAAGCGTGTGATCATAATGCGTTGGGGCGATGTTGAACTAAAAGGCAAGATCGACCGGGCACAAATCAACCGTATTGACGAAGAAAAGTTATCGGTCGAACATCTGATAAAAAACGGTCATCGCCGGATCGTGCATATAAGTTCCAGAGCCAGTGCACCGCCGGATATAACTTGTGATGGATACGCACAGATACTGCAAAAGTACAATATACCATTTAACAGCAAACTGCGGTTTCTGCTGCCGGAGTGGGACTTTGTCGGGCATGAAGAACATGAACTGTTGATAAAAAAGTGTTTCCGCAGGTTTATGCGTTTTTCGGATCGCCCCACTGCGGTATTCTGCCACAATAACGAAATAGCTTCGATGTTTCTGACTATTGCGTTGAAAAACGGCTTGCAGGTGCCGGAAGATGTTTCCATTACCGGCTGTGAAGGCAAATACACATCTTCGCACGGCATATATCAGATAAGTTCGGCGGGGCCGGAACTGGAACCGACATTGCGGATATTGCTGGAGCGGCTTCAGGACAGGAGCCGTAAGGAATTTGTTGATATTGGTTTCAGCATGAAGTTGATAAAAGGCAATACCGTTTGCAAGATCGGCAGCGAGTTGTAAAAATCACTGCCGGGACTGCCTGAACTTTGCTGACTTTTCTCTCAACTGCTTAACTCACCGGAATGTATCAGCCATGAGCTGATTATATTACGGAAAGATGTTTTTTAACGGTTTTTGCTTCAAAAAAATAATGAATGATTTGCAAAATCACAAATCAGCAATATATTACATTTAACTGTGATAGCATTGATTGGTTTTATTTGATTCAAGAAGAAATAATAAAGTCATGGTTCAAAGTTATCTGGAGGCGTTTATGGCTCAATTAAGAATGGTTTTCAATGCGGCGGAAAAATCTTTGCCGGAACTGGCTTTGCCGGAAGGTTTTTCGCTGATAAATATATTGCCGGAAAATTTGGCAGAATATAACGCTTTGCGGCAGACGGTGGGGTTTTCGCAATGGAGTCCGGAAGCTATGGCAAAGTATCACAATACCAAAGTTATAAAAACTGGTCATCTGGTGATCGCCGAAAACGCCACTGGCAAATATGCGGCATCTGCCGCAGCGGAGATTTCGCGGTTTGAAGAATATCCGCAAATCGGCGAACTGGGCTGGGTGATGACATCACCGGAGTTTCAGGGCAAGCATCTGGGCAGTATTGTCAGTACTGCGGCCATGCACACGCTTTACCGTGCCGGTTACCGGGTGTTTTATCTTTTGACCGATGATTTCCGGCAGGCGGCACTCAAGACTTATCTGAAGCTCGGCTGGCAGCCGTGGCTTTATGCGGATGATATGCAAGAACGCTGGCATAACATTGCCAATGGATTCGGTATGAAGTTTGAAGATTTGAACGCTTTGCCGGAGAAACCGGATTTTCCGGCAAAAGCAAACTCTTGAAACAGGGGCAGATATGAAAAATGCGGCAAAAAAACTTTGTCTGACAGTCGGAGGGATCATTATGGGTTCAATGGGTCAGCTCAATGCTGATATATTGCCAATATCGCCGGAAAACGGCAGTACAGTTTCTTTGCACAACGCCCGGCAGAAAGCCTTTCTGACCATGCCGCAGGCTGAACGCAAAGCCAACTTTGCCGATCAGACTTTCCGCGACAGTCTGCATGAGGGCAAATGGTACCCCGAAAAGGTGGTTTTCCGCTGGATGGTATCGAAAAAAACAGTTGCTCCTTACACCGTAACGCTTTACGAAGCAAATGATCCGCAACCACTGGAAACACTTTGCACGGATAAAACCGAAGTTGCGGTGGACAATCTGAAAATCGCTACCGAATACAAGTGGAGTGTAAAGTCCGCCAACGGCGATGAATTTACCGGTTCATTTAAGACTGCGGATTTGCCGCCGCGTATGCTGCGTATTGAAAATGTGCCCAACTTCCGGGATTTCGGCGGCCGCATCGGCATGGATGGCAGACGTATCCGGCAGGGGATGCTCTACCGTTCGGCGGGATTGAATGACAACGCCGAACCGGTAAAGAGCTTCAGTCAGGAAAAACTTGATTCCGAAGGCGGCTGGCGGCAGAAATACTTTGATCTTTATACTGCTGATTTGAAAGCGTTGCGTGTTGTTGATGATAAAGAAATCGTTCCGTGGCAGGCTAAAGACAACTGGCAGTTCTGCCATACAGAAAAGAAAGTTGACTCCGCCAGCGTGATGGAGTTTATGCAAAATGGTATTCCAGTTGGCAGTAAATTCATAGCAATTACGGGCGACCAGAGCGGGATATTGCTGAAAACTCCGGAAGTCCGGCGTATGATAATACTCAAGAAAGAATTTGAAGCCGCCGCTGATGGTTTTCAGACCATATCCTGCAATGGCGACTGGTTCTGGGCAATGTTTGTCAACGGCAAAATAGTTTTTGACTGCCGCGACGGTTCGGAAGGTCAGCCGGGATACGAAAAAGATAATTTTGTCTTTGATATACCTGTCAAAAAAGGCAGTAATGAAATCGTGGTATTGCTGGGCAGCGGTCTGGGCGGCTGGAGATGGTATTTTAAAGATAATGTAAAAGCTCCGGCGGAACAGCGGATGCTCTGCCGGAAAAACCGTTTGGAAAAACATATTCAGGAGCTTTCCATTATTACCAGCTCTTACATTCCCGGCAAAAGCCGTGTTGACGGTGCTTCCGGCGACTATCTGCGTAACAAACTCAAGATCAAAAGCGATATTGATTTACGCAACGATGCCGAATGTAACGGCATGACCGGTTCGCCGCTGGGCGATACCGTAAAATGGTATCACTACTCCGGTCAGGCGTACAGTATGATAACCCGCGGGCAGAAGGCCTTCGCCAAAGTGTTCAAAGTTTTACTTGACGAAAAAAATTATCCGGCGGTGTTTCATTGTATTTCCGGGCAGGATCGCACCGGGTGTCTGGCGTTTACGCTTCAGGCATTGCTGGGCGTGGAAGAAAATCTGCTCTTTCTGGATTGGGAAACCACCGGTTTCTGGAATCCGCAGAGCCGGATCTCGCACCGGAGATTTATTGATGTTCATGCCGCACAGCTCGGCAGTCTGCCGGGGAAAAACTGGCAGGAAAAGAGCGAACACTTTGTTAAAAGCTGCGGCTTTACCGATAAAGATATAACCAAGTTCCGTAATATAATGCTTGAAGCAAAGAAATAAACAATTCACCATAGGAGAAAAGTTATGAAAAGTTCTTTTTTCGATCGTAAGTGGAAAACGCCTGCCCATGGGCAGGGTAAAGCAGTATGCTTTACCCTTATTGAACTCCTTGTCGTCATTGCCATCATCGCCATCCTGGCGGCGATGCTCCTGCCGGCACTTTCGGCGGCAAGAAGCCGGGCGAAATCCGCAAATTGTGTAAGCAACCTCAAAACATCGGCTCTTTATATGCAAATGTATAACGATGTGTTCGACGGGCAGATTTTATTGTTCGTAAAATGGAAGCTCCCCAAAGGCAATACCTGGGCTTTTAACTGGGGGACCGCGTTGCTCAATGGTGGCGTTATTCCCGAAGCTGATCTGGTAAAAGGCAAATCAAGTCTGCCGTTTTCCTGCCCGGATTATGCAATAGATCCGGATACCGCCAAATATGGAGTTGAACCCGGCGGTTGTTACATCGGCAACAACTCCACCAGCGGTGATCTCTTTGCGGTAACTCCGGGATATGGTGTTATAAGTAAATTGACCCACAGCCGTTTTGCCGGATTTCAGGTCAGAGGCGAAGGCGAGGAAGGTGTTTCGGTGCGTATGGGCGGTATATTAAATACTAAAAACTGCGACCCGGCTTTCCCGCTGCTGGCTGACTCATTGCATCGTGATAAAAAGCAACAGTATTATTTTATCAATACTACCAATGCACCGTCTGATACCACGCCGCTTTTCCACACCCGTCACGGTCAGCTGGCTTCAATCGCACATCTCGATGGCAGTGTAAGTCAGGAAAGTGCCAAAGAGATCTACCTCAACTACGGCGTAACACACAGTTACAATCTGGAAGAAACTGTGGTTGACTCAAGATGAAATTTTATTGAATAAGGAGAAATATTTTATGAAAAAAACTGTACTGTTGTGTGCCGCGGCATTAGCCTTCGGCATGGTAGGAACAGTGCTTCCGGCGGCAGAAAAAGCTGCGGAAGCTCAAGCTGTCGTCAAGCCGGAACTCAATCCGGACTGGAATATCCAGCTCAAAGGCAGAAAAATTGCCGCCGGTAAATTGGTGAATTTCAAAACTCCGGCGATCCCGGATATTTACGCCTACGTGCCGGTGTTCAGTTTTGAGCTTAAAATCAACGGCAAAGACAATAAAGCTGTCATGCCGGTTTTGCAGGTGAACAACCGCCCATACACCGAGCTTGACAAGTGGGATGCCCCCCGGCTCATGAACCGCAAAAACAGTAAAGATGGCGGCAACGGTTTGTATGTTTACAATGTATCGGGTCTGCTGCGTCCCGGTAAATACAACCGCTTTATTGTAAAGCTCAACGACAGCAAGACTGCCTGTACCATCTCCAATGTCCGGGTATTTCTGAAGCCCGACAGCCGCAGTGTAGTGCCCGATGCCCCTGCCAAAGAAAAGAACGTTTTCAAGATCGTGCAGGGTAATCCGCTCAAGATCACGCTCAACGGCAAAGATTTCATCGTCAGCGAAACATTTGAAAAATCCATTGCACTGGATAAACTCAAGACCACCTGCCACGAAGTTAAAAATTCTGCCGGCGAGATAACCGCCCACAATATGTACCGTTTGAAAGATCCGGTGTTCGACTTCCGCCGCGAAGCAGCTTTGTATGACAACGGCGAACTTGAATTGACTTTCCGCGCTTCGGAAAAACGGTATTCCAGAGGCAAAGACAGCTACGGCTTCAGAGTGCCGATGGAATTGCTGGACGGCGCTGAATACAAAGTCTGGGTGAGCGTACTCAAGTGCGTTACCGGCAAGGTGGATATTAAAAACACCAGAAGCGGCGGATCGATATTTGCCGACCCCAAAGACGGCACCAATTTTTACAATATCAAATATGTGCAGTTCAAAAAAGGCGATCTTACGCTCAACTTCGACTTTGTTCCTGCCAGCGGCAGCAGCGGTTCGCCCTACTGCAACTCTCCGACCCAGGCTCCCCGCGGGATCATCAGATCCGGCAAGCACATTGTTTTCCAGTTCCCGAAGCATTACAATCCCGACCGCATGACCAATATTGTGCGTATTTTCTGCGGCGAACAGGATTTCCATCACCGCAACGGTCTGGCGGCAGCTTCCCGCTGGTCAAGCGGCCCGCATTGCAACAATCTCGGTCATGCCGTAAGTTTTGCCAATACGCCCGAAACTCTCCGCCGCAACTCCCAGCTTATCGAAATGCCCGGCTGGCAGCGTGACCACATGATGCCGTTCCAGAGTTCGACAGTCAATAAAGAGATCCCCGGTGTGGTTGCCGGCTGGCGTAAGCTGCCGGAAGGTTACAAGCACTTCAGCAAAGGACCTTTCTTCCCGGTTGCCGCCGGTATGGCTCTGGCGGACGGCAAAGTTGCCGAATACGCTCTGCCGCTGCCGTCAGGCTTCTATCTGGTGGGTTTGATCGCCGGGGATTACCGGCGCGATGTCGGCCCGCTTACGGTCAAATTCAATGGCGAAGTGGCATTTAAGGATGTAAAGATCAAGGCCGGTCACTACCGTCAGCTGGTGGCGTATGTTTTCCTGCGTGCCCCCGAAAAAGAGATGCGTATAACTTTTGAAGGCAAAAATGTGTCGCTCAACCAGTTGATCGTCCGTCCCGATATGAGTCAGAATCAGGACTATGTGCTCACCCGCGGTTACTGGAAGACCGAAGGTCTGCCTGAATTCGGTCTGCGGATCGACTCGGCAACGGTCGTGCCGCGTAAGAAAGATGTTCTGCCGGTGGTGATGGGTGCCGATGTGCTGCCCGAAGTAGCTGCTGTGGCAATGAAGCTTTCCGACCAGCCCGTCAAACTTCCTGAACCCTCAAAAGCTCCCGACCCGGATAAAAACTACAAAATCTGGAATACCGCGTGGGTCGATCTGAACTTTTTCAGCGGCAACCGCGACAGCGGCTTGAACGAAGTACCTGATGAATATTATGAAAAACATTTTGCCGAACTCAAAAAACTCGGTATCAACGGTGTTACCGAAGAAGGTCTTTTCTGGTACAATGTTTACGATGACGAAACCAAGATCGAGCATGGCAAACGCCAACGCCATATCAACGATATTGCTCATAAATACGACATAGATATTGTCCGCCATGCCGACAACCCGGTATATACACTTTTGAACTCGGTCGGCAATATGGGCAAATACCCCGGGGCATTCATGAGCGATTGCAGCTCACTGCGGGTAGTCCGTGCTTTGTACTGCCTGAACAATCCCAAGTTCCGCAAAGACAGTATTGAAAATCTTGTCCGCTATATCAAGATGACCGATTGCGATATAATGATGGTCGATGACCAGCACGGTACCTTCAATGCCTACCGCTGTTTCTGTGCCTACTGCCGCGAAGCGTTCACCCGCGATACCGGCTGTATTCTGCCGATGCCCGACCAGATGAAAGAGTTTTATACTACCGAAAGTCCGCTGCGTGCCCGCTGGCAGCATTGGCAGCAGTATCAGGAAGGCAAATACCTCAACGAACTGCGTGCGGCGGCAAAAAAGGTCAAACCTTCGATCAAATTCACCAACTACGGTGTGGACTTCCGTCTTGCACTGGGGCATTTGCACGGCATTGCTCCTTATCTGGATGTGTTCGGTGTTGAACTTGCTGCGGCGGATGTTTATTCTCTGCATTACCGCTTCTACATGGCACACCGCAAGCTGATCCTTGCTCTGGGCGAAGCGTATGACCGCCCGGTCTGGCTTTTATACAGCGACCGCAAAGATATAACCGATCCGGTACTCCGCAGATACAGCACCTGGGCAATGGCGTCGCTTGCCCGGAGCGGAGTGGATTATTTCGGCTGGACGATCAAGTACGACAATTTGGTGCCCGATTGGCCGGAACGCATGGATTTCCGCTACAAAACAACTTTGAGCAATGTGGCGATCCTCAACCGCGAAGATTCCCGCTACAACTATGAGTTGAAGAACTTCAGCGAGGCTCCGTTGTATGAGCAGAATGGTATCAGCCAGCTGTTGGCAAAGAAGTTTGTTCCGCACGAATTCATTACCCCGAAGTCATTGAAAGATCTCAAAAAACTTGCCAAGTGGGAGCTTATCATTGCCGGTGATGTGGATGTTATGGAGAAAGCCGAACTGGAAGTTTTGCGTAAGTATGTTGCCAATGGCGGCAAACTCCTGATAACCGGCCGTTTTGCCGGGGTGGACAGTCTTTACCGTCAGCAGGATGCCAATATCTTCAGCGATGTTACCGGCGTGGAGTACAAGAGCAAACTGCTCAAGCCCGGTAAAGGCATCAATACAGCCAATAAAAAGTGGTCGTTCCCGACTGAAAATATGAAAATAGTCAGCAAGACTGCCAAAGTCGTCGCCACTTTCCCCGACGGTACTCCGGCGGTGACGGTGAACAAGTTCGGCAAAGGTCTGTGCGTAGTTTCAGCCGCCGCCGCCGCCCGTAAGAATGGAGAAATGCCCCACAGTGCAGCTTTCAAACTCGGTAAGGTTTGGCAGTGGAAAGAGATTCCGGAAGTCGAAGAATTCATGCAGTTTCTGCTGAAGAGTGCTGAATTCAGCAAAGCACCCTACAGCGTGCAGACAGCCGAAGAACATGTGCTGGTCGAAGCGTGCAGCGATACCAAGACTGACAAAGTCTATTTCCAGGTGCTCCGCGTACCCCGCAGTAAAGTTGAGTTCGGCAAACCGACCAAGCCGCTTACCACCACCTTTGCCGAGCTTGCTCCGGCGAAAAATCCGGTGGTCATAACTACCGCGTTCAAGGTGAAATCGGCTTACGCCAGCAGTCCCCGCGACTTTGCCGGTAAAAAAGATTTGCCGGTAAAACAGCTCCCCGATGGCGGCAGTCAGATCACGCTGGACGGCAAACTCCTGAAGGTTTATAATCTTATTACCGTTGACCGGTGAGATGCAATGAGCAGCAAAGAAAAAATCAGGAAAGATATTCTGCACATGCTCCGCAGGCATGGCAGTCTGAAAATCTTCGACGTGGTAAACGCACTCAAGCGTTCCGAAGCCTCGGTGCGGCGGTACTTTGCTGAATTGGAAAAGTCCGGTCTGGCAGTGCGTTTTCACGGCGGGATAAGACTGCCGGCATCACGGGATGGTGTCGGCTATCACTTCAACGATGCGGTATCGGCGTTTGTTGCCGAAAAACGCTCCATCGGCAGATGTGCCGCCGCTCTGGCAGTGGATGGCGACCGGTTGTTCTGCGACTCCGGCACCACCATGCTGGAGTGCGGAGCGTTTCTGTCGGAACGGCTGGCGGCACGGGATTTGGATAATTTGTGTGTAGTGACCAATTCTCTTACGCTTGGCAGTAATCTTGCGGCGTACTGTCCGGTACAGATCTCCGGCGGCAGGATCAGACTTTCCCGCATGGATTTGAGCGGCAGTGCGGCGTTGGAAAATGTCTGCCGCTACAATTTCACCAAAGCCTTTCTCGGCACTGACGGAATCGCTGAAGACGGCTCCTTGAGCACCACCGATGACGAAACCACCAGTCTGGCGGCGGCGGTCATTGAACACAGCGACGAAGTATTTATTTTAGCCGACAGTTCCAAACTCGGCCGTAAATCTTTTGTGCCTTACGGCAGTTTGAGCAATCCAAAAATGACATTGATAACCGACAACATGGCAGATAAAGCATTTCTGAACAATCTGCGTCAGAACCATGCCAGAGTTATCGTGGCAGAAAATGAATAAAACAGTTTGATATAAGTTATTAAAGAAATTTATTATGGTAAGCAATATAAAATTGTCGCTCGCTGATATTACCGGCAGCGGCTACATGGAAAAAGTCTGCCGGGCATCCGAGGCTCTGGGGCTTGACAGTTATGAAAATCTGAAAAAAATCGCCGATACAAAAGTGGAGTTTTTCCCGGATGCGTTGCGGGAAAAACTTGACGGTATGATTGCCCAGGTAAATCAAGTTGTTTCAGAACCTTTGTCCGCCAGTTGTTCCGGAGCCGGAACCCAATCTTTCAGCGATGCACTGCACAAAGAAAATGCTCCGTTGAGCGGACTTGGATTTTACCGCATCGGCGAAAACGGCAAGCTGGCGGTCATCGGCAAAAGCGAACACTATCAGGCCAGTTGCGGACATAATTTCCCCGGCTATAAACTTTTGCAGCTGGCTATGCAAGTGGGTATAACCAATATAACTCACAACAACACCCGCGGTCACATCACCCGCCTTTTGGAGCGGGAACTGGTGCGTATTGCCAACGGTATTGCTCCGGGCGATGAAGCGGCAGTCGATAAAGTGTTGCAGAGTACAGAAAAGCATGTACTCAACCGGGTGATAAATCTGGAAACCGGCAGTCTGGCATGCGAAGCGGCGTTGAAGATGATGCTGGCACGCTTTTACCGTTTGCAGCCGCATTTTCCGGCACCCAAATACAGCGGCAAAACGCCGGTATTTCTGGTGATGGCGGATTTTCAGGATGGCAAAGAAGCCAACTACCACGGCACCACGGTCATCATGCAGATGCTTCGCGGCATGTGGCACGAACTTTATAACATTCTGGAAAGTTCCGGCGGCATCAAAACCGTGGCGGTCAGAATCAACGACAAAGACTCTTTTGCCGAAACTGTCAAGCAATACAATCAGGGCAACACCCGCATCGCCGGTTTTATACACGAGCTGGTCTTGATGAACTATGGCGGCATAAGACTCGAGAACGATTATGTGGAGTTCTGTCATAAACTGTGCGACGAAAATGATATACCCGTTTTTGTGGATGAAATACAAAGCTGTATGTGGTCGCCGGAATTATTCCTTTTCAAAGAATACAAGTGCCATCCGGATTTTGTTTCTGTGGGCAAAGGTTTCCCCGGCGGGATGTATCCGGCATCGCGTATGCTTACGACTGCGGCAATGGATAACCTCAACCAGTTTGGAGCATTGGTCACCAATGGTCAGGAAGAACTGGCAAGTCTGGCAAACCTTATAACCATACGCTTTGCCGAACACAATGCAGAGCATATCCGGGTCATCGGCAGATTTTGGCAGGAAAAACTGTACGCTCTTGCCGGTGAATTTCCCGGACAGATCAAAAAAACCGAAGGTGACGGCTTGCTGGGTACGCTCTTCTTTTCCGATGCGGAACAGACCGCAGAATTCTGCAGAAGAATAAACAACAGTTGCAGTATTGACATAAGTGCCCAGGTCTATAAGGCAAATTGTCCGCCGGCGGCATTGACCAAGTTCCCGCTGATAGCATCGGAAAAACTGCTGGAGTTTGCATATCAATCCATGCGGAAAGTTTTACGCGAACTTGAGGATGAACAATAAAAAATGCTCTCCATAGGTTTGGATTCAGGCACCAGTGCGATCAAAGGCGTCTGCTTTTCGCCGGAAAAAGGTGTTATCAAAAAAATCAGCAGACCGGTAGAGCTTCTGCATCCGGCTGAAAACCGTACCGAACTGGATGCAGAAAAGTATTTTCAACTGCTTCTTGAAATGCTCCGGCAGCTTGCCGCCGCCGCAGATGATACGATTGGCGGCATAGCCTTTGCCGCGGCATCCGGCAACACGCTTTTGTGCAATAAAGATGGCGAAGTGCTCACGCCGATCATCAGTTGGCTGGATAACCGTCTGCCTGACTTTATGCCGCCGGAAGCGTGGCAGGTACGGGAAACGACCGGTTGGATGCCGCTGTCCATGTTTCCATTGATGCATCTGGAATATTTCAAACGCGTTTCGCCGGAACTTTTGTCCACGGCACAAGTAGCTATGAACAACGACTTTGCTGTCTGGAAACTTTGCGGAAATCATCAGCTTGATAAATCCAATGCCGCACCGTTTTATCTGTGGGATCAGGCGGCAAATTGTTATGCTGAATATATAAAATACTATAACTTACAGCTTTCGCAACTGCCGGAGATCGTGCCTACCGGTTCGGTATGCGGGTATTTGCGTGATGAATATACCGGGGGGAATCTTACCGGTAAAACCGCCATCGTTGCCGGGAGTTTTGACCATCCTGCCGCCGCCCGTGCTGTGAAAGTAACCGAACCGGGAACCATGCTTTTGAGCTGCGGAACCAGCTGGGTGGGGTTTTATCCGGCTGCTGACCGCAAAGAGATACCGCATGATGAGTTGTGCGATATATTCCAGAGTGATAACGGCGGTTGCTGGGGGGCGATGTTTTCGCTGGCACAAGTTGGTCTGGAAGTCGAAGAATTTGTCTGCAATCGTTACGGCAAAACGCCGGAGCGTTACAATTTGTTCAATACAGAAGCACTTACCGAAGGCTCTCCGGCATGGAAGATGATGTACTCGATCATCATGCGGTTCAAGGAAAAATTTGATTCGCACAAAAATATGCACAAGATCGTTATCAGCGGTGGCCCGTCGGAGGGCAGGGCGTGGCAGTATTATCTGGAAAAATATCTGAATGTAAGCGTGGAAGCCTCTCCATACGCCAGTTACACCGGAGCGGTCGGAGCGGCAATGATCGCCGGAGGAATGGTTAAATGAAATTGATAAATGATTTGGACCGAAAAATATATCAGGAGGAATTTGCTGAATTTCTGCCGGAAAAGATATTTGATTCGCATGTGCATATTTTTCAGAAAGATGCTTTTCCGGCGGGATTTGAATTTCCGGAACAATCCTGTTACAAGCGTTTCGGCGGCGAATTTAATCTGGCTTTGTGGCATGAGTTGATGGCGGAATTATTGCCGGGGCATGAGGTTTATCTGAACTGTTTCGGCGTACCTGATCTGCAAAGCAATCACGACTGGGTGCCGCCGGTAAATCATAAAAACGAGTTTTCCATGGTGCTGATCTCGCCGGCGGATAGTGTTGAAGATGTGGCCAGACGCGTGGAACAAAGCAACGCCATCGGGGTAAAACCTTATCTGGATTACGCCGCACATTTTTACAACAAAAAAGCCAATGATGTTGAAATAAGCAATATGCTTACAACTGAACAACTTGACTATATCAATGAAAAATCTCTGGCAGTAACCTTGCACATTCCCCGCAGCGGCAGATTCGCTGATTTACTCAATCAGCGGCAGATGGCGGAACTTTGCGGAAAATACAATAATATAAAGTTTATTTTTGCCCATATCGGCAGAGCTTATTTTATGCGGAATATCCAACAAAGCAATATTGAAGAACTTGCCCAATATCCCAATGCGTATTTTGATACAGCCATGATAAACAATAGCGATATAATAAAATACGCCTGCGACCACTTCCCATCTGAACGGATCATGTTCGGCTCCGATGCTCCGATCGCGTTTCTGCGGGGCAAATCTGTGGAAGTAAACAATCAGTACGCCTATTTGATGGGCGAAAATTATAAAATCGGCAGTGCCATACTTGATACGGAAAATATTGTGAATTTTACCACTTTTTTCTACGAACAGCTCCGTGCTGTGATCGCGGCAACTGATAAAACCAGCCGCCGGCAACTGCTGTTTGACAATGCATATAAACTTTTTACAGGAATAAAACAATCATGAAAATCGGTCTTTTACCTTTTTATCTGGCTTTATACGACCAAGTCGCCCCGGCTACCGGCACAACGCTCCGCCCGTTTGCCGATACGATTGCCGGAGAGTTGAGCAAACGCGGGTTTGAAGTTGTTCAAAGTCCCGCCTGCTGTGTGAAGAAAGAATTTGCCGAAGCGGTAAAACTTTTTGAAAGCTCCGGCTGTCATGCCATTGCCACCTTGCATTTGGCATATTCACCCTCGCTGGAATCCATCGACGCTCTGGCAGGAACTGATTTGCCCATAGTTGTTATTGATACGACTATGGATCACGAATTTTCTGCTCCAAGCGGGATCATGAACAATCACGGAATACATGGTGTGCAGGATTTCTGCAATCTGCTGCTGCGGCACAAAAAGCCGTTTCTGATTTCGGCGGGGCATTGGCAATACTCCGATGTACTTGACCGGGCGGCAGATCAGCTCAAAAGTGCATTTATGGCGTGGAAACTTTATCACAGCAAAGTCGGCAAAGTCGGTGGCGATTTTGACGGCATGGGCGATTTCCGGGTTCCGGAAGGCACATTTAATATGCAAATAGCCGAATATACCGCTTGCGGAGAAGTTCCCGCAGAAGAAATAAATTCCGAAATGGCATTGGATCGGGAGCATTTTGAATGGGATAACGCGTTGAATGAAGATGTGCTGGCTATTACCCTGAAAACTTCTTTGAAGATCCGCAAATGGGTTGAAAACGAAAAGCTCGATGCCTTTACGATTGCATTTCCTGGTATCAACCGGTCGGAAAACTGGAAAACTGTACCTTTTCTGGAGTGTTCCAAAGCCATGGCCCGCGGAATCGGTTATGCCGGGGAGGGCGATGTACTTACGGCGGCAGTGACCGGAGTGCTGGCAAAAGTCTTTCCGGAAACATCGTTTACTGAAATGTTCTGCCCGGACTGGAAAAACAACCGTATATTCACCAGTCATATGGGCGAAATAAATCCGGCAATATGTGCAAATAAGCCATATCTGCACGAAATGCCGTACAGTTTCAGCGATACCGGTAATCCGGTGATCGCTACCGGGTGTTTCAAGGCCGGAAAAGCCGTGCTGGTAAATCTGGCACCGGGTGCTGACGGCAAATTCACATTGATAGCCGCGGAAGTAACTTACGGAGTCCCATCTGAATACCCGAAAACCAGCAACTGCGGATGGTTTACTCCGGATAAAAGCAATATAGCTGATTTTCTGGAAAATTACAGCAAAGCCGGAGGCACTCACCACCTGACATGCTGTTACAACGCAAATATATCAATGATCCGCGACTGGGCACATCTGCTGAATTTCAAATTTACAGAATGTTGAAATCTCCTCTTCAAAAGAATGCAATATAACTGGTTGCAGAGAAAAAAATAAGTTTTTAAGCGTATTTTTTCTGTTGCCCAAAGGGGCAGGGGGGCAGGAACTGTGATATTGCCCCTTTTTCGTGGAAAAAAAACGCTTGAGATTGATTTTTTTATTTTTGGTGTTATAGTAAGTGGAATGATGCCCGGGTAGCTCAGTGGATAGAGCAGAAGTTTCCTAAACTTTTGGTCGGAGGTTCAATTCCTCTCCCGGGTACCAATTTTAAGCTTAAAATTTGCTTTTATTCCCCGTTTTGAGTTGAAATTTTGCTGTTTTATGCTATATTTTAATGTCTTCAAATCAGTAGGGTTGATGGTTTGATTCCCGTTTGGAGATTGGCTGATTGGCATTCAAAAGTTTCCCCATTTCTTCCCCATTATGATGGAATATTCCCCATAAATGGCCCGTTTTTGAAAAGTCGCATTTGAGTTGATTAAGTGCTATAATGTGCCAAGTTTGAGGGGGGAAGGAATGAAACAAGCATTTTTTGAGCTTGAAGAGGATTGGACAATCATTCCTCTCCCGGGTACCAAAATAAACTTGCTTTTTTTGTTCCTCCGGAAGATGAATCAGTATATTACGAAATTCGCAACATATCTGATGGAACGCCCGGAAAACTGCGTTTCGTATTGCCGCTGTTTATTCTATCGGTCGCTTGTCACGCCGGAACCTTGAGCTTAGGTGGGCGTAGGCGGCGAACATGTTAACTGTAGTTTGGCTTTTTTGACAAATCACAACTTGTGTGGTATATTTATATAAGTTTTATTCAGAATTTTTTTTATGGAAAGTTTGTACTGTGAGAAATTTTATTTTTTTGTTGGTTGCATCGGTTGTTGCTGTCTTTATCGGTGCTGGTTGTTCTTCGGTAAATCAGACTGCTGCTGCCGGTGCGGCGGAAAAGAAAGTTAAAATCGGGCTTTTTGTTGATTCCGGTGCCAGCGGCAACGGCGTATTGCATCTGGCAAGTCTGATCGCTCATTCGCCGCAGACTGAATTGGTCCTGCTTTTGGCAAGCGATATTCGTGCCGGTAAACTCAAAGAGGTCGATGTTTTGGTGATGCCCGGCGGCGGCTCCCGGAAACAGTGTAACGCCATCGGCAAGGCTCATTGGGATAAAGTCCGTGAGTTTCTGCGTAACGGCGGCGGTTATGTCGGAACCTGTGCGGGGATGTTCAATGTGTTGGAGTGCCGCATGAAGCTGTTGCCGTTTGACCGTCATCTTAATGCGGGCGGCAATACGGCTTGCGTCAGTGTGGAAATCACTCCGGAAGCGGCAAAAATTCTGGATTTGAAACCCGGAGTCCGGGTAGTGCGGTATTCCGGCGGACCGGTGGCTTATAAACTTGAAAACAGCAAAAGCGAAGGCAAAGGTATTGAGCTTGGTACTTACAAAAGTTCAGTCAGCCGCAGCAAAGAGCAGGAAGGCAAATTTATCGGCAGTACGGCATGGATTTACGGCACATACGGCAAAGGCAGAGTCATTGCCACCAGTTTCCACCCCGAATATTGGGAAAGCACTCATGATATGATGCTGGCGTGTTTTTACGCTGTAAGCGGGGTGAAAATGACTCCCGTATTTCCCAAAAAGAATTACCGTCCGGTGCGGGTCGGTATTCTTACGATCGGCATGAAAGGCAGAGAACCCGTTGAAACTATGCTCAAACTGGAACGCGATCCGGATATTGATCTGGATTATGTTATGAGTGCAGAATTGAATCAGGGGATTCTCCTCCATTTGGATGTATTGGTTATTCCGGAATGCAATAAGGATACGGTCAGGAAATACCTTGCCGCTCAACGGCTTACTGATTTTATGAACCGCGGCGGTTCGGTCATAACCACCGGCAAAGATTCCGCCGGGATCGTGCCGGAGCATAAAAATTATATACGGCTGCCGGAAAATGCCTGTATAAAAAAGTATATTGTTAAATAGTCTTTGACGTATGCTGAAAAACTGAAAAAATGGTGTTTTTATGAAAAATTTATTTTTCGTGATTGTTCCTCTTTTTTCGTGTATTTGCGGCTGTTCAACCAACACCGGAAAAACTGATCTGCTGGCATCTCCCGGTCTGGAAGTGCAGTCTGAACATTTTCCCGGCAGTACATTTATGCCCTATTCAAAAATGATCGTTCCGGCTGAATCCGGCTGGCTGGTGAAAAATCCATCGGAAAAAACTGCGGCGTTTGCAGTTCTTAAAGGCATAACTCTTGATCCCGACGGTATTTATGAACTGCGGATGCGTTATGTCGGGCGGGAGAAGACCCGATTGTTCATCAATGGTGCTGAATATAAAAATGGCAGTATTTTCAAAAAAATATCTTGTTGAACACCGTTTCTTTTCTTAATGTAAATGGCCCGGTTGAATACCGTAAGGTGTTTGCGGTCAATCCCGATTGTGAGCAGCTGGTTCCGGTATTGTCGCTGATAAATGCCGGCAAAAAGGGACATGCCACGGAATTTTTGATCGAAGATTTGTCGGTGCATCGGATCGGCACGATGAAAAAGGCTTCAGACAGAGTTAAAAAAGTCAATTCAGCCAGTGAATACGATTTTTCCAATTATCCGTTGGGCAGTTTTGATAAAATACACAAAGGCGATGGGGCAAATGCCAAAAAATGGTCAGATGTCAAGGCGGAAATCGTGAATCTGAACGGCAAAAAGGTTCTGCATATAGTCAGGAAGCCGGAAAACTATATTTATCCTTTTATCGAAATGAAGCCGTTTACGGTTGACCCGCAGTATCACTTTGTAAAACTTACCTTCAAAGCCAAAGGCACCGGGAGCATCACGCCCGGTTTGTGGTGGAAACGCCCTGCATTAAGCTGGGATTATTATCATGGCGAATCGGTAAAACTTACCGGTGAGTGGCAGACTGTTACACTGATTCATCCCTGCCTGACACCGGGGGTTGAAAGTTCAACTGTCAGCTTTACTTCCAGCGGGCATGGCGAATTCTGGATCAAAGATATTTTTGTCGGTATAAGGTGATTTTTGCTCCGCAGAAAGTCGTCAACGGCATGACTTTTTTTACCAGTCGCTGTTGTTTTCCGGTTTTACTTTTTTGAGCATTTTAAAACTGGTAAATGCTATTGCAGCTGCGATCACGGCGATTATGTACGGCAGGAGTTTTTTCAAAAAATCGCTCAATGCGTAGTTGGCTTTTTTGTATGCCGGATTATTTTCCTCCGGATATAAATCCATTTTGTAATACTCGGTACCATTGTACTTGCCTGCGTAGTGTTTGAAATCAAATTCCGGCAGTTTATCCACTTCGCCGCCGTAATATAGCTGGAGAAAATCTTTCAAGTCGGCAGTCGGATCGAGCAGCAACGCTTCCTGCGGAACCAGCCATCGGAAGGTCAGATCAGTCAGTGGGGCATCGGCGTTATTTTCTATTGTCAGGATGGCTTTATCAGCTCTTATATCGTCCAATACCAACAGGGTTCCCGGTTTGAGCGTTCCGGAAAAACGGCGTAAAACACCTTCTTTGCCGGTATCTTTTATATTTATCTTGAATTCAAGCGTGTATTGCCGGTGGTAGTTGGGGGTGGAACTGCCGATCATTAACCATTTAACCGGATATTTACCCAAATCAAATTCAATACGGCTCCGGGTTGGTTCGGTGCTTTTCTCTGTATATTTGAAATCTTTTTCGGCAGTCAATTCTCTTGCCGGATAAATCTTTACATCCGCCCGATAGAAGGTTATCTGGTTCAAGCTCAATTCATCGGTAAAGATTTGAGTTTCCGAAAAATTTTCTTTACTGCCCTGACGGACAAGTGAACTTTGTCCGGGGCGTTTTTCGGCAAACGGTGCTATTTTTATACGGATGTTACGGGTTTTTACCGGTGCAAACTCAAAGGTGTGGCGGGCAAAATCCACCACTTGCTGATGGTTGAAAAATTTCAGATTTTCAACTTTTTTCTGATCGTCAAACTCCAGCGTAACAGTTTTGTCGAACTTTTTTCTGCCGTATGGATGCAGCGAAAGTTTGCCGATTTCTGCAACAGAGTCTGCTATCCGGTAATCTATAACAGCTTCGTTGCGTTCCGGGTTTATGCTGAAAGCGGTTATCTTGCCGGTGAGGGGCGTATATTGAGTTGTTTTGTCCCACTGGTACAGTCGGGTTTGCACAAAAGGCACTAACCGGTTGTTGCTGTCGGCAATGGCGATATTGGTATTACCGTAATTCAAGTTGCGGTAAATATCTTCATCCAGCACGATCACCGGCAATTTGCCGTCCGGCGGAAAGGTTGTGGTGATGCAACCGGCGTTTTTGGTCATGCTGTAGAGCTGCTGCAAACTGACTTTTTTTACTTTTGTATAGCGTTCCGGTGCGATTTCCCCGCCGGAAAGAGTTGCTGTAAATATGGCAAAAGCCATCAGAGAAATGTATTTGCAGATCATTCGTCTTTATCCTTTTTTTCTATGAACATATCTTTACAGCGTATGTAAACTGCCGCACCGACGAGCATTACCACGCCGATGACTGCAAATGCCACGATCCGCCATATCTGTTCAAGATTGGCCAGATCAATGAAGAATATTTTCAGGACTACCACACAGAACAGGGCAATAGCGGTCATACGCAAAACTTTGAACTGTTTACGCAAACCCCACGCCAGCACGATGAATGCCAACGCACTCCAGTAAACCGAAAGCCCGCCGTTGCGGAAAGTTTTCAGGTAACACACCAGAAATTCATACCACACCCGGCTGCTGTAGATAAAGAAAACTATGCCCGAAAGCGTGTATAACACCAGCGAGATGAGTTTGGCATTTCTGCGGATATTTTCCGGAAAATGTTCTGCTTTACTGATTCTGGCAAACTCCTGTGCCGCGAACATAACAGCAGTTGTATAAACACCTGCTGTTGCAAGCGTATAAGCTAAACCTTTCCAGAAATTTATATCAAAACAATACCGTCCGTTTATTACCATAACTCCACCGGCAATTATCAACAGCAGCAACGGTATGAAAGTAAGTTTGGCAAGTTTATATTTGTTTATCAGATAACTTGTTATGGCAACCAGTACGCTCCAGTAAGTAACAAGTATGCCATATTGGAACGAGGAGAATTTGTAGTGCATGGCCAGATAAAACTCATAACTTGAGCAGTAGAAAAAGATTATACATGCTATGGCAATGAATATTTGAGCCAGTCCGCTGACCACTTTTTCCGTCGGAGAATCGGCGTAGGCAAAGTTTTGAGTATTTTTCAGCAATTTTACCGCCGATGCCGCCAGCGACGCAATATATACTCCGGCGGTAAAGAGTACGCTCAAAAGTTGCGGCAGAAAGTTTTGTACATCATCGTTGAATACCTGCGGATCGTAGGTTTCAAACCAGGCGGCGGCTATGTAAGTGAGCACCGCAAAAGTCAGCAGAGTCTTGCTTTTGACTTTACATGCGGCATCCACCAGCAGAAATGCCAGAATACTCCACGCCGCAATGACCCATTGCGACCCCAACAGGAGCGGTACGGTAAGTGCCAGCGAAAAACAAAGCTCGATTTGCAGAAATACCATCAGAACTTTTGCGGTTTTGAATTGCTCTTTTTTTATCATGTAAATGATTTGAACCGTTGCCAGCAATGCCACAAAAATGGTCAGCAGTGCCGGAAGCTGCCACTCTTTGAAAAATTTGAAAGCCCCCGGCAGGGCGGCGGCAAGGTAAAAGACGATATTGCCGCAGAAGAGCAGAACTTCTGCAAAGGTCATATCCCGTTTGGTCGAAGCTGTATAGTTCTGAATAGCAAAAATCGTAAAGTTCAATGCCAGCAGACCGATCACCGGCAGGGCGTTATCTGCATTGAGGTATTTGCCGACAGCCGTTCCGCCGATCACTGCGTAAAAGATGAAACTCGTACCGTTGAGCAGCACCCAGTTGCGGTAATGGGCGGTCAGCAATGTTCCGGCTCCCAAGATTGTCATATAAATAAACAAAGCAGTGATATTCTGTGAACCGGTACTGATGAATACCGGTGTAAGATAGCCGCCGGTACATCCGAGTATTGCCGTCAGCAACGCGTTGGTTCCCAATGCACTTGCCATTGCTCCTACGGTAATGGCGATCATAAAGCCGAAAGCGATCAGCGGCGGAATCAGTCCGTAAAGTTTGTATGCCGTCATAACGCTTAAATACATGGTTGCAAACCCCGCTCCGGCAAGAGCGATCGCCAGCGGACGGTATTTGCCCTGACTTTTCCACGAACCGGTTACAGCCATTGCCAGACCGGCAGCAAGCATGAGCGTGACCCGCACCACCGGAGGTGTCCAGTTGCGGTCGATGGAATATTTGAGGAAAAATCCGATACCGCAAAGCAGTATTATCACCCCCAGCCGGATCAGCCAGGTGGTTGCAATGGCATATTCTTTGGCAACATCTTTGCTGCGGAATTCTTCGCCCACGCAGATCCAGCTCCAAATTTTGCTGAAAACAGCCGCAGAACGCTCCTCAAATTCCGAAAGTCTGGCATTGATTTTGTCGCTTTTTTCTTCCCATTTTGCTGAATAAGTTTTGGCGGGAGCCGAGTAAGTTTTGGTAAATAACGGTTTTTCTTCCTTTACGGCTGCGGTTTCTGCCGGAGCCGGGGACTTTTCAGCGGATGCAAGCGGGGAGGGAACTGCTTGGGGCAACGGCTTGCAGAAAGGTGTATCCGGTTTTTCCGTAACAGTTTTTTCTTCTGGCGGAGGTGTTTTCTCCGGCGATGGGGTACTTGTGGTTGCTTTTGCCGCAGTATCCGTTGTGGAGTCTTCCGCATTTTTTATCCGCAAAAGATTTATGCGGTACTCTATTTCGGAGAGTTTGCTATCAACAGAACGCAATTTGCAGAAACATAAAATGGGAAAAATGATCAGAAAAATAAATACAGCAAAGAAAGCTACAGACATCAACACTTCCATAGTAAAACCTTTCGCCTATCGTGTTTTTACACTGTATAGCGTAATATAACACGCAGTAAAAAAAAGTCAAGGAATTTGCGTGGCGGTGCCAGACAAAAAAATTGCCACCAATCAAAACCACCGGCTGAGCCGGTGGTTTTGATTTACGCTAAAGCAATATAAAAAAACGGCTGTTGCAAAACTCGTGGGTTTTGCAACAGCCGGTAAAAGTTTTTGAAAAAGATTTTACTCTTATTCAGATGCTTTTTCTTCGGCTTTGGCTTCTTCTGCCAGGCGGGGAACCATGCTCAAGCATTTCTTGGGGCAGGCTTCCACGCACGCTCCGCAAATAATACAGCGGAAACGCTCAAACTTCCACTCTTTGGGCTGACGCGTAACTGTCAACGCATTGGCAGGACACTTTTTAGCACACATTCCGCAGAAGATACACGCCTTTTCGTCAATGACAAGTTTGCCGCGTTCGCCGGGGAAGGGATCACGCACTTCTGCCGGATAGTTACGGGTTACCGGACCTTTGACCAGGTTGCCGAGAATATCTTTGAATATTGAAAATAAACGCATTTTACCGCTCCGTACAGCTTATACACGGGTCAATCGAAAGAATGATCACTGCCACATCCGGCAGTCCGCAGCCGACCAGCATGGTCAGCAAGGGTGCAATGTTTGCAAAGGTTGGGGTACGGATTCTCAAGCGGTCGAGTTTATCCGTGCCGTTACCGCGAAGATAATAAAGCACTTCACCGCGGGGCTGTTCCACGCGGACAGCGGCTTCGCCCAGGGGATTGCCCTTGAACGGAGTCTTGATTTCGCCTTCAGGCATCGCGGCGAGGGCGGCCTTAACCAATTCACAGGACTGGTAAAGTTCACGCACACGCACTTTGGTTCGGGCGTAGCAGTCGCAATCGTTTTCCACGATCGGTTCAAAACCCAGTTTGCCGTATGCCGCATAACCGGTCATACGATGGTCTTTGGCCATACCGCTGCCGCGCAGAGCGGGACCCACGGTACCGAGTTCATAAGCCTTTTTGCCGTCGATGATACCAACGCCGCAGAGGCGTTCTTTTACGCTGTAATCGCCGAGGATAACTTCTGCCGGACGCTTGAAATCTTTTTCAAAATTGGCAAGTTTTTCCAACACAAATTTAGCCTGTTCGGCGTTGATGTCTTTGCGGACACCACCGATACAGCAAGTACCCAGCATAACGCGGGCTCCGGCGGTGGCTTCCATGGCGTCCATGATTTCTTCACGCACTTTCCAGATGGTGTAGAAAAGATTTTCAAAGCCGAAAGCATCTGCCAGCAGACCCAATGCCAGCAAATGGCTGTGCATACGGTGCAATTCTGCCCAGACTACACGCAGGTAGTTTGCCCGTTCGGGTACTTCGATATTCATGATTTCTTCCACACCCATGCTGTAAGCCATGCTGTGCTGGAAAGAACAGATACCGCAGACGCGTTCGATCAGGTAGGTATCCTGAATAAAATCTTTCTGTTCGGCAAGTTTTTCCAACCCGCGGTGGACATAACCCACCACCGGAATGGCGGAAATAACTTTTTCGTCATCCAGTTCCAAACGCAACTGCAACGGCTCCGGCAATACCGGATGCTGCGGCCCAAAAGGTACAAGCATACTCATTTGTCACCTCCGTTTTCTGCGGCTGCCGGAGCAGCGGTCTTTACTGCCGTTACACCAACGCCGGGAACGCGGCAGAACGGTTCTGCCGGTGCATCAGGAGCGAGCAAAAAGTGTTTTTCGTAGTTGATCGCCAGATCGCTTACGGTGATGCCGAAAAGATCCTGGATCTCGTTTTCCACGATCACTGCGGCAAAACAGATGTTGGAAATACTCGGCAGTACATCGCCTTTTTTCAATACCAACTGATAGTTTACCATGTCGTAATCAAGGTCAAAGTGATAGAAAATATCAAATTCTTCACCTTTATCCACGACGGTCATCGTTACAAACCGGTAGCCGTGCAACAGCAAAGCACCGATTTTTTCCTGCTGATTTTCAAGTGTCAGCACTTCGTTTACTGTCATCATAATTTATTCTGCCTTGGCTTCGGTTGTGGTTTCTTCGGCGGCTTTGGCTGCGGCTTTAGCTGCTGCGGCAGCTTTGGCGGCGGCGATCTTGGCTGCCATTTCGGGCGTCATCGGCGGGGCTTCCGGACCTTTGACGGTCTTGACCGGCAGTACCGGCGGCTCAACCGCTTCGCCGTTGCGTTTCTTTTCCAGAATACCGACAGCTTCGATGATACCATCCATCATAGCTTCCGGTTTGGGCGGACAGCCCGGCACATGCACATCCACCGGAATGACTTTGTTCACGCCGCCGATAACATTGTAGCAATCCGCAAAGATACCGCCGGTTGCCGGGCAGGCTCCCATTGCCACGACCACTTTGGGTTCGGGCATCTGATCGTACACATTTTTCAGCACATGTTTGTTGCGGTTGTTGACCGAACCGGTCACTACCAGAACGTCGGCGTGTTTGGGGTTACCCACATGCAGCACACCAAAGCGTTCCACGTCATAAGTCGGGGTAAGGCAAGCCAGAAATTCAATATCACAGCCGTTGCAGCTGTTGCAGTTGAAATGCACCACCCACGGAGATTTTTTAATTGCTTTACTCATTATTTCACCCATAACCAGATAAGGTTTGCCAATGCCATGGAAAGCGGTACTGTCCACATAAAGCGTAACATCCAGTTCGGTGTAAGTCGGGCAAAACTGTTATCCAGCACCGACATAAAGACCAATCCGGCAAATGCCACGATCAAACCGATGATAATATTGGTGTGCCAGAACGCCATCATCAGACCGAAGAAAAACGCAAATTCATAGAAATGTGCAATTTCGATCAAACCGAGGAACGGTCCGGAGTATTCCAGCGTTACACCTTTAACCACTTCCTGATGGGCATGGTGCGAACTGGCAAGGTCGAAGGGCGACTTTTCCATTTCAATGGCGATCGCACACAAAAATGCCAGGAACATCAGCGGCATGGAAAGCAGCAGCGGTTCAGCTTTGCTGAAAAGGGCACTGCCCAGAAAACTGCCGTTACGCAGATACAATGCCAGGATCATCACCAGAAATACCGGCTCAACACCAAGCATCTGGATGATTTTTCTCTGACTGCCGATCCAGCTGTAAGGCGAGCGTACACTCATACCGCCCAGCACCAGACAGATCATGCTGAAGGCCTGGACAAACAGCACCATCAAAAGGTCGCAACCCAGTGCCAGCAGCACTACCGCCACAACCATAAACACCAGATGCAATGTTGCATAGATCAACTGCGGACGGTGCAATGCCATCGGTTTTTTGCTGAAAAGTTTTGCCACATCGTACAGCGGCTGGAACCACGAAGGCCCGATTCTGCCCTGCATACGGGCTGTAAGTTTACGGTCAATGCTGGTCAGCAATGCTCCGGCAAAAGGCGTAAGCACGACAACCAATGCAGCATAGACCCAGGGGTTGCTGATTATTTTCTGCAATGATTCCATTTACTTTACCTCCTTTTTCACCGCATCAACAGCATTGTTGACAGCTTTGACTGCCGGTTTGGTATCCACCAACGGCTGGTTTTTGCTGCAAGTGTAGCTTACAGTGTTGCCGATAAGCACCAGTATGATCAACCATGCCGCCCAGTTCAAAACACCGGTAACAAGTTTTTCGTTGATAACTCCGAGGAAATAGTAGTTGGTAACATGCGAGTGTTCGATCTTGCCGCCAACGCTGTGGAAGTCGTAAGAACGCACTTCGCTGTCGGCTTCGACTTCTTCGCTGGAAACATTTTCGCCGCACAGGAACGGTTTACGCACCCATTCGCGTTTGAAGCCGTGCCAGCAGATAAAGTAATGGATGATACCGGCAATGGCAACTGCTCCGAAGATGATAAGTGCCGGGAAGAGTGCCGCCTGACTCAACAATCCGGGCTTGCCGAATACACCCACTGCCATCGGTACGAATACCTTCTGCAGAATAAGCATGGTCGTAACACCGGTCGCCAGCACCATCAACGCCAACAGACTCAAGGCGATTTTCATGGTGCGGGGAATTTCTTCTTTCGGCAATACCGGGTGATAACCGGTGTGCTGGATTCTCCCGATCCACTTGGCCCAGAAATACACGGTCAATGCACTCCCCAGTACCATAAATACCAGCAGGAACGGTGAACGCATGGTCGCTTCGATTGCCAGCCATTTGCTCAAGAGCATACCGAACGGCGGCAGAAGCATGGACATCATGCCGATAAGGATCATGATCGAAGTGAACGGCATCTTGAACATGAGTCCGTCCATATCTTCAATATCGCGCGATCCGATCTGCTGTTCGATTCTGCCTACGCACAGGAACAGAAGACCTTTGCTGATAGCGTGGAAGCTGATGATCGCCAACCCGGCGGCATAAGCCAGCGGCGAGTTGATTCCGGCACAGGCAACCACCAGACCGAGGTTGGAAATAGTTGAATATGCCAGCACCCGCTTACCGTTACTCTGCGTACAGGCAAGCAATGCCCCGCCGAGGAAGGTCGTGGCACCGGCAAAAGCAATAACCATCGTAACACGGGTATCTGCCTGATAGTAGGGGGTCAAACGCATCACCAGATAAACCCCCGCTTTGACCATGGTTGCGGCGTGAAGCATTGCCGACACCGGAGTAGGAGCGACCATTGCACCCAGCAGCCAGCTCTGGAACGGGAACAGTGCTGATTTGGTAAATGCCGCGATCGCCAGCAGAACTGCCGCGATGATCGTAACATCGGTTTTGCTGAAAAGTTCATTGAAAGTTTCGCCGCCGGTCTGGAGCTTCAAGACCAGCACGCCCAGCACCAGCAGTACACCGCCGAAGCTGTTGATAAGCAATGCACGCACAGCGTTTTTGCTTCTGGCTTCGCCGCCATCCTGACCGATCAATGCGTAACTGCACAGCGTAGTGCCTTCCCAGAAAAAGCTGAAGAACGAAAGCTGGCTGGAAACCACCAAACCGATCATCAACCCCAGGAAACTCAAAAATACAAAGTAAAATCTTGCCAGTGTACCGGCTCCTTCCGGAGCGTGGTGTTTGTGATTTTCCATGTACCCGATCGAGAAAATCAGGATCGCCGCACCCACGCAGCAGCTTACCAGCAGCATGATACGGGCAAGATTGTCGATCTTGAACAGTTCAAAAGCATGATGTTCGCCCGGAACAAACAACCCGCCGATAACTCCGGCAAGCTGAAGCACTGCAAAAAGTGCGATCCAGACATTTTTGATTTTGAGTGCCACAATCAGAATGACCGCGATTATCGCCACTTCCAAACCGAAACCGGCGTAGGCCATCCACGGAGCTACTTGCATTGTCCATACTCCGCTGTCGCACAAAGTTGAGAGGTACACCACTCCGATACCGCCGGCGGCGATCAATACCGCAAGCACGGTAACCAGCGTGTAGCGTACCCGATCACTGGTAATTATTCCGGCAAGCACACCACCGATAAGCGGCAGAGCGATCAGCACCGGAAGCACCCATGAGATCCAATTCATAATGTTGTCCTTTGGTTGGTGGAATAACTTTTTTTCTGAAAAATTATTCCGGTTTATTTATATAAATTACTTGTTTATATGTTGTTTCAAAAAGTCTATCCAGTTGTTGAACCCTTCCTCTGTTTTGGTCGAAATGCACATTGTCTGCACATTGGGATTGACCTGGTTGATATTTTTTATGCACATGCTGTGATTCCAGTCCAACGCCGCTTCCAGGTCGCATTTGGTTATCAATACCAATTCTGCGGCCGCAAACAACGCCGGATATTTCAACGGTTTTTCTTCGCCTTCGGGGGTGGAAAGCAACGCGATCTTGGCGTGTTCGCCCAAGTCAAAAGCCACCGGACAGACGAGATTACCGACATTTTCTATAAACAATATTTCTGTACCTTCGGGTACGGCACTATCCAAAACACTCTGCACTCTGGCGGCATCGAGGTGGCAGCTGGAGTGCGTTTCTATCTGCGTAACTGCACAACCGGTTGACTGCATACGCTTTGCATCAATATCGCCATACTGATCGCCTACAATTACTGCCGCTTTTATGCCTTCAGAGGCAAGTTTTTCCAATGTTTTGCACAACAGCGTGGTCTTACCGGAACCCGGCGACGAGATCAGATTGAACGCCGTCAGCTTTCTGCCGCGGAACCAGCCGCGGTTTTCCGCGGCGACCCGGTCGTTTGCCGAAAGTATGGCACTGCCGATGGCTATTTCGCGTTTTTCGGCTTCGCTGTGTGTATGCGTGTAAGTTGTCCCGTCAGGACGCGTATGTGTGTGTTCGCCATGACCATGCGTATGGTCGTGATGATGATGGTCATGACTGTGGTCATGATCGTGATGATGACTGTGTTCGTGGTGATGCCCCGAACAACCGCAATCTTTACACATTTTCCACCTCAATACTTTCCAATAAAAATTCGTTTCCGCTTTCCCGGTGCAGAGTTTCAAGTCCGCAATCCGGGCATTTTATCTGCCAATCGCTGAATTCAAACTCTCCGCCGCAGTTTTTACAGCGGTGTTTCAGCAATGCTGTTTTTATTTCCAACCGGCAATTTTTCAAACCGCTTGCCGGAAAATTTGCCAACGCCGGTTCCCACGCAAACTGCAACGCTTCCGGGTCTATGCCCGAAAGTATTCCGGCTTTGACATAGGCACAGCTTATTTTTACTTTGTGTTCTTTGCTGTACGCTATCAAACTTTCTGCCAGTGCAGTTGCTATGGATAACTCGTGCATATTTTACCTCAACATATTCTCGGCAGTTGATCGCCCGCCGGTACAGTGAGCTTTCTTGCCGCACCCCACTGGTTCTGCAGTACTACTGCTCCGCTTGCAGATACCGTACCGATGACCGCAGCATTGCCGCAACCGGGGATGTTCTGCAATGCTTTTACGCAAGCATCTGCCGCACCGCTGCCGGCAACTGCAACAAAACAGCCTTCGCAGGCGGCAAATCCCGGCTCAATGCCCAGCAGTTTGGCTATGGCATTGACTTCTTTGCTTACGGGCAGAGCATCTTCCTGAATAACCGCTCCGCATGGGGTACTTTCAAAAATTTCATCGACTATACCCAGCACGCCGCCGCGGGTGGCATCCCGCATGAATTTCAATTCCTCTCCGGCGGCATTGAATACGGCTTCCACTGCCGGAGTCAGGACTTTGCAATCGCTTTCGAGCTTGCCGCAATCAAGATTGTAACGGTTTGCCATGATGCACAAACCATGTTCGCCGATATTGCCGCTGACGATTATTTTATCGCCGGGAGTAAAGCGGTTGCGGTCGAGCATCATTCCGGAGCGTTTGAATCCGACTCCGGCGGTATTTATGTAAATACCGTCGCCACTGCCTTGCGGCACTACTTTGGTATCGCCGGTAACGATCATAACACCGGCTCCGGCGGCTTCCTGCTGCATGCTGTCAAGGATTTGCCGCAGTTCTCCGATTGCCAGACCTTCTTCGATTATCAGACTGCAAGTAAGGTATTTGGGGATACCGCCCGCCATAAGTATATCGTTCACCGTACCGGCAACTGCCAGTTTGCCGATATTGCCGCCGGGGAAAAATCTCGGTGTTACAACAAAACTGTCGCTGGAAATCACCAAACCTTCCGGCGTGGCGGCTCCATCCGGCAATCCGGCTAAAATATCATTGGCAAAGCGTTTGGCTATTTCGTTGCGGATAAGGTCGTTCTGCAATTTTCCGCCGCCGCCGTGGGCAAGAGTTATGATCTCACTCATAATCTGCCTCCCTGATATTGAAACATTGCCGCACACGCTCCTTCACTGCTTGACATACACGCTCCGGCAGGTTTTTCCGGCGTACAAACCTTACCGAAGAGCGGACACTCCTGCGGTTCGATCGCTCCTGTAAGCACTTCGCCGCACCGGCAGGCGGGATTTTCTCTGCCGGATACCTGCGAAAGATCAAAGCGTTTTTCCGCATCAAATCCGGCATGATCCGCCTTGAGCTTCCAACCGGAAAAATCAATATCGCCCAAACCACGCCATGTGCTGACGGTTGGTTCAAAGTATTCATCAATGAGCTTTAACGCAAAAGTATTGCCGTTATCCCGCACAGCTTCCGGGTAATTGTTGCAGAGAAAATCATTGTTGCTGACGGTAACAGCTTCAAGAATAAGTTTTATGCTGTGAAGAATATTTTCCGGCTCAAAACCTGCCACTACTGCTGGTACATGCAGATTTTTGAAGTAATTGCACCCCACTACACTTGCCACATGCCCCGGCAGTAATAAACCGGAAAGCTGGCGGCTTTGAGTGAGTGCTGTCAGTACCGGAGTGATCTCTTTGAAGTCGGAAAGGATGGAAAAGTTTTTTACTTTTGCTTCGCAGCATCCTTGCATGAGAGCCGCCGCCGCACTCAAGGTCGGGGCAAAACCCACTGCGGCAAAGACCACCTCTTTATCGGGGTTTTTTATTGCAAAAGCAAGTGCATCTTCCGGCGAATAGACGAGTTGCAGATTTTTTTCGCCCATCAGCGTTCCGTCATTTCCGGGGATCCGCAGAAGGTCGCCGAACATGGCAACGGTTACACCTTTGCGGAGCAGAGTGCGGATCTTTTCAATAAACAATACACCAGATACGCAAATAGGGCAACCGGGTCCGGAAATAAGTTTTACGCTCTCCGGGAGCAGTTCCCGGAGATTATTTTTGGCAATCGCATGAGTATGCGTGCCGCACACTTCCATTATCCGTATTGCCGGAATATTACATGACGCGGCGGCTTTTGCCAAAGCTCCACGCCAGAAATCTGCACTTCGCAAATCCATAATCAAGCCTGTTTGCCGTTATCGGCAAGTTCGTTTTTCAGCTCTTCAAAAATCTTGAGCTGTTCAGCGAGCTTTACCGGATCGACTATCTCAATGGCATAGCCGGCATGAACCAGAACATAATCACCCACCTTGGCATCGGGCAGCAGACGCAGACTTATTCTGCGGGATACCCCATCGAGATCCGCCATGGCAAATTTGTCAGGCAATATTTCAGTAAGGCACATGGGCCAGGCTATACACATAATAAAACACCAGTATTTATTTAATATAATATAAACTGACTTAATATACACCAAAACCTGAAAAATGCAATTCAAGCGGCACTGTTTTTTTTGCCGGAATCACCGTTTGTTTTTGAAATTTTGTACGAAGCGGTTGTCGGTCAGAGTGTTGAGTTTATCCCGCAATTTTGCCGCCCGTTCAAATTCCAGACTTTCGGCGGCGGCAAGCATCTCCACTTCCAGGTCATAGACCAGTTGCGAAAGTTCTTTTTCGCTTAAATTCTTTACTTCAATGCGTCCGTTGCCGCCGCCGGAATTACTGCCGAAAACACTGGCGGCGGCTTCGCTGGCGGCATGGCGGTCGCTGTTGGATTTTACCACATCGCTGATGGTTTCGCGGCGGGATTTTTCAATTGTTTTGGGTACTATGTTATGTGCTTGATTATAAGCTATTTGCTTTTTTCGGTGGTTTTCTGTTACATCCAATAATTCCTGCATGGCGGGGGTTATCTTTTCGCCGTAAAGAATGACCCGGCCTCTGGCGTTGCGGGCGGCACGACCTGCCACCTGAATAAGCGATCTGGCACTTCGCAGAAAACCTTCTTTATCGGCATCGAGAATTGCCACCAGTGTTACCGAAGGCAGGTCAATACCCTCACGCAAAAGATTTATCCCGATCAGGCAGTCAAATTCGCCTTCAGAGAGTTTGCTTAAAACTTTTACCCGTTCCAGAGCATCCATTTCCGAATGTAAATAGCTTACTCTCAACTCCAGCTCATTGAGGTAATCAGACAAACGCTCGGCACTTTTCTTGGTCATGGTAGTTACCAGTACGCGTTCTTTGCGTTTTGCACAGTTCCGGATTTCGGCGGCAACATCATCGACCTGACCTTCCAGCGGGCGGATCTCGATTTCCGGGTCGAGCAACCCGGTCGGACGGATGATCTGCTCCACAGGTTTGCCGGTTCGTTCAAGTTCGTAATTGCCGGGGGTGGCAGATACATAGATCATGCGTTTGGTAAGAGCTTCAAATTCTTCAAATTTAAGCGGACGGTTGTCCAATGCACTTGGCAGCCGGAATCCGTGGTCTATAAGAGTCTGCTTGCGGTTGCGGTCGGCTTTGAACATGGCGTTGATCTGCGGTATGGTCACATGCGATTCATCTATGATCGTCAGGTAATCGTCCGGGAAAAAGTCCAGCAGGCAGGGCGGGCGGCTGCCGGGGGAGCGTTTGGCAAGATGCCGCGAATAATTTTCAATGCCCGAAGCATAACCGAATTCTTTGAGCATTTCCATATCGCTGGTGACCCGCTGGTAAATCCGCTGGGCTTCCACGAGCAAACCCTGTTTTTCAAAAAAGTTGACCTGTTCATGCATTTCTTTAAGAATCGTTTCGCAGGCTTCTTCGATGCGTTTGGCGGGCAGTACAAAGTGTTTGCAGGGGTAAAATGTTATAGCTGCCGGACGGGTTTTGACATGCCCGGAAACCATATCGTGCCGCGAGATGGCTTCGATCTCATCGCCCCAGAACGAGATGCGTATAAAATCATCGCGTTGCGGTTCAAATACTTCGATGGTGTCGCCTTTGACCCGGAACTGACCGGCGGCGGGGGCGGTATCGTTGCGTTCGTATTGTATATCAATGAGCCGGCGTAAAAAATCGTCGCGATCGACCTCTTCGCCGGCAGATATCGTTACACACATATTGGCGTAATCTTCCGGCGAACCCAAACCGTAAATGCACGATACACTTGCTATAACGATCGTATCACGCCGTTCCAGCAGATTGGCGGTACTGGCAAGCCGGAGTTTTTCGATATTTTCGTTGATCGAGGCATCTTTGGCAATGTATGTATCAGTTGCCGGAATGTAGGATTCCGGCAGATAATAGTCGTAATAACTGATAAAATACTCTACGGCATTATTAGGGAAAAATGCTTTGAATTCGCTGTAAAGCTGTGCCGCCAGGGTTTTGTTGTGGCTTAAAACCAGCACCGGAGCATCCAGTTTGGCTATAACATTGGCAAGCGTAAACGTCTTGCCCGAACCGGTTACACCAAGCAAAGTTTGTTCTTTGGCTCCGGCGGCAAAGTTTTTTACCAGTGCGTCGATCGCCTGCGGCTGATCGCCGGAGGGTTTGTATTCTGATTTTAACTGAAACAGACTCAAGGAGTTATTCGCCTTTTTCCAAATCCATTATATAGCATACCTGTTCGGCTTTGCGTTTGAAGCCGGCCCGTTCGTAAGCTCTGCGGGCAGGAGCGTGGGCGTCATCCAGCCCGGTAGTTACCATTGCCGCTTGCATACCTTCGGCTTTGAAGCGTTCAAAAACAGCCTGATACATCTCCTGCCCAACGCCTTTTTCGCCGCAAAACGGATCAACTGCGTTGTTGGAAATTTGTGCAACTTTACTGTTGAAATTCATTATTATACAGATAAATCCCACTACCTTATTGTTGCGTTCTGCCACATATATCCAGTCCGGGTGTTCGGCAAAAAATTTGTGCAGCCACGGAGTTTTGCTGTTGCGGCAGTCGGGGTTTACGATATTGTAAAGCTCTTTACCGTAGGCATCTTCCAGATGGTCAAAAATTTTTTCCCATGCATCTTTGGCGATGCGGCAGATGGTATCGAGGTCTCCGGCTTGGCACAAGCGTATCATTTTTTGTATCTCCATTTTGAATTATCTTTCTGTTTTGCCGGTAATATAAAGCATTAAACCGCTCTTTGCAAACTTAAAAACTTGAAAAATCAGTAATCATGTGTTACATTACGGAGAAACAACTGTCTGTATAACAAAGCAATCAACATAGGAGGTTCTTTTATGAGTGGAATTTTCAAGGCTTATGACATCCGGGGGATTGTCCCGGTCGATCTGAATGCGGCAATGGCGGAAAAAATCGGTATGGCTTATGCGGTCTTTACCGGAGCTAAAACGGTGGTCGTCGGGCGGGATATGCGTCCTCATTCGCAGGATATGTTCGACGGTCTTGCTGCCGGTCTGGTGAAAATGGGTTGTAAAGTCATTGATCTGGGACTTTGCTCAACTCCTATGAGCTACTTTGCCAATGGCACTCTGAAAGCCGATGGATCTATTATGATCACCGCTTCGCACAATCCCGGCGAGTGGAACGGCTTCAAACTCTGCAAGGCCAATGCCGTACCTATTTCCGGAGCCACCGGCATTATGGATATAGAAAAACTGGTCATGGCAAATGATTTCACCCCGGCAACCGAACCCGGTGTGATCGAAAAATATGATATATCCGCCGAATACGGTGCATTCTTGCGTAAGTTTGCCAAGTTCGGCGATAAAAAACTCAAGGTTGTGGTGGATTATGCCAACGCCATGGGCTCTTACGAAATTGCCGGAATCGAAGATATGTTTGAGATCATTCCGATGTATAAAGAATTGGACGGCACTTTCCCCAATCACGAAGCCAACCCCCTGCACCTTGCCACACTGGATGACATCCGTGCCAAAGTTAAGGCTGTCGGTGCCGATTTCGGGGCGGCGTTTGACGGCGATGCCGACCGTTGCGGCTTTATTGACAACAATGGCGAAATCATCCCCATGGATCTGTTCACCGCTTTGATCGCCCAGGATATTCTCGCCGATGGCCCCGCAACTGTTCTGTACGATTTGCGGAGCAGCCGTGCGGTTAAAGAGTGCATCGAAGAAAATGGCGGCACCGCCATCATGTCCCGCGTCGGACACGCTTTTATCAAACAGCAGATGCGGGAAACCGGGGCGGTATTTGCCGGGGAGCTTTCCGGACACTACTACTTCAAAGAAAACTTTACGGCTGAATCGCAGGGACTGGCTTTGATAAAACTTGCCAATCTGATCGTCAAATCCGGTAAAAAAGTTTCAGAACTGGTCAAACCGCTGTTGCGTTACAGCTCTTCCGGCGAAATCAACAGCCGGGTTGCCGATGCCGCTAAAGTGCTTGCTGAAATCAAAGCCCAATATACCGATGGCGAAGCGTTTGAACTGGATGGTTTTTCCGTGGAATACCCTGACTGGCATTTCAATGTCCGCTGCAGCAATACCGAACCGTTGCTGCGTTTGATCGTGGAAGCCAAAGATGAAAAGCTCATGACCGAAAAACGCGATGAGCTTCTGGCGATCATCCGTAAATAAATCATACAGGAGCGGTCAAGTGGCAGAGTATAAGGTTTATAACGCCGGTTTTCCCGGCGATACAACGCTGGAACTTTTGAAAAGATTCAACCGCGATGCGGCACAGCATCAACCGGATGTGGTGGTGCTGCTGGTTGGTTCCAACGATATGTTTTATCCGGGGCATATACTGGATTTGACGACCTATGAGAAAAATCTCAATGCTCTGCTTGACCGCATAAATAATATCAATGCCCGGGCAATACTGCTGACCGCTCCGCGTTTTCTGAAAAATCTGCTGATCGAAAATTTTCCGGAAACCATCAATCACCCCGTAAGTCTGGATGACCGGCTGGAGATGCTTAATGATACGATCAGGCAAACTGCCGACCGGAGAGATATACCGCTGGTCGATATTTTCAGATTTATTGATCCGGTGGATGAAACTGCTTCTTCGCTGGTGATGAATCCTGCCAACAGCAATCGCCGCGACGGTATGCACATGACCGGAGAGGGCTGTAAAGTTATTGCGGAAAATGTTTATAAGGCTGTAAAAACAAACTATCCGGAGGCAAAAACTGTTGTATGTCTGGGCGACAGTATTACTTACGGCGTTTATATGACAGGTAAGGGATCAGCCGATATTGATGCAGATACTTACCCCGGACAGCTTTGCAAGATGCTTAACAAAAGTTGTTGAGCCGTTTTCAGAATGGTAATACATCCTGCCGGTCATCATCAGTAGCGGCAGGATTTTTTTTGCGTGGATTTTTTTCAACCGCTCCGGCGGCTTGCGAGCGTTCGCTGGCTGGATCAAAATCGGTAAATTCGCCCTGACCGCCATCATCTTTGAACATCAATTCGACTTTGGCGTTCATCGCGTTAAGTTTTTTACGGCATTGCTGGATAAGTTTGGAAGCGTGAGTTATCCGGTCAACCATTTTTTCCAGCGGCATGACATCGTTTTCAACTTCGCTGACAATAGCGTCAAGTTCTTCGAGTATATCTTCTATTTTCCGTTCTTTTTCTGCCATAATAAATTTACTCCCGTTATTCCGGTAATATAGCACAACTATATTTTTATGCAATGTTTTGCAGTACTTAAAAGAAAAAAAGAACCGACCCGGAGAGCGTTGAAGAGTGCTTGCTCCGGATCGGCAGGGGATGGGGGATCTCCGTTGTTTTAGATGCTTTTTGCAGAATAAAGTTCCACAAAGATTATTTTTTTGCTTTTTTTTCTTTGGAAATATCAGTTTGTTCTGTACATTTCTCCGATTTTTATGGAAGTATCTTCCGAATATATCTCTCCGACCTGCGGGGTGATAAAATCTATGGGCATATTTTCTTTAAGTATGCTGCTCTTTATCCAGCCGTCGGGAGCGGTTGTTACGCTTATAAAATTACCTGATTTATCCATATACCACTCAACTTCTGCCGGAGTCAGGTATTGGTCAAAATCGAATAGTTCGCTGTGGTAAAATCTTTGCGATCCCAATGAGGTCGTGGGTGTATCGTAGATCGCCCATAAATAACCGTGAGTCGAATATGCAGTGTACAGGTAGTTTTTACCATTGCTGTAAACGATATATTTTTTGTCGGAATTGAATTTATATACTGTGTAGATACCGTTGCAATCCTCAATGGGGGCATTGGTTACTTCCCAGGCGTATCCCGGCAGATATTTTATCATTTCATACCCTGACCATGTCGGCTTGGCGGAAGAAGTTGTTTTTTCCGGTTCAGCATCAGAAAGCACCGGTACAGGAGCAGTTCCGCCGATTACATTCCAGGTATAACCGGCGAACCGGCTTGCGGAAGTTATGTCTGTATTCCAAACCCAGTCGTCAGTAACAAGCAGTTCATAAAGACTGTTGGAGCTTTTCAGCAGCAATGTGAAGATTTCGTTTCCGTCTTCGTCCATATTCCAGTCGGAGACCCAGTAAATTGCCGCTGCGCCATTATCGTTGATCCAACTTTCATAACATCCGGCAGAAAAGAACTCATTACAGCCGCTGCCCCGCACATAAAAACCGTTTACTTCGGAACTGCCGGCATTGGTTATGTTGAACATATTGCCATTGCCCCATTCGACGATGTTGCCGAAAAATTTCGGCATTGCTCCATCCTCCCACGCTGTTTCCGCTTCTTCCGGATAGTAGAGTTGGCAATAACTTTCTTCTTTCCAGGTATTCCAAATATCACTCAATTCCATAAAAGGTGTGGCTGCTATTATATTGTCAGAAGCATCGCAAACGGCGATCTGTCCGGCAGAACCATTGATGTTTTTTATTTTGAGCTGAAAAGCTCCGTCTTTTCTGGAATAAACCCGCAATGTCTGATCAACGCTCAAATCTTCCGGGTAATATATACCGTAACCATCATTGGCGGAAGTTGTTTGAGCTTCCGACCAACCGCTTAAACTAATCAGGTGGGGGTAACGCAATTCTTCTTCTGTGCCCGGATCAACACTTGAACATTCGTAGAATTTTATGATATTTTCCGGTGTGGCAGGATAGATGCTGTTTACAGCAAAGTAAGTGTTGTAAGAATATATTTTTCCGGCTGTCGGAATATACCCCTTCGGAATAAGTCCTTTGGTCAGAACAGTGCTTTCTTTCCAGGTTATTCCACTGTCCGGTATGATTTCATAACCGGAAAATACATCGCAAAAGCTGGAGGTATCTCCGCTTAAAACAATATCTTGCTCAAGCGTTACATCTTCTCCGGCAGTAAAAACTGCATCTTCTGTATAGGCGATTTCTTTAAGGTCGGATACCGTTTGTGATTTTGCAATGTTTTGATTTATATCTTCGGGCTGTATAAATTCCAAATAGCAGTATGTTCCGTTGGACGAACTCATCATAATTGCAGTTAATGTTACTTCCGCTGAAAGATATTCACCGCTGGCAGTTGTTGCCGGACAGTACCAACAGTAAGTGTTACTGTATTGATATTCACCTGTCAATGAGATCTTGCTGCCGTCGGCAAGGGTTGCCAACCCTGACTCTACATTGATGGTCTGACTGCCGGGAGAATATTCTGCACAGCGGTAAAACTTGAGAGCAGAACTGCTGCTTGCAATGTTTTTTACCGCCGCAGTCATTTGACGCAAGGTCAGCGGTCCGGAAACAGAGGCTTGACTCTGGATTGCCTGACTTAATTCTGTCAAAACAGTTTTCAAACTCATTTTACCATTCTCCATTCAATACAGCACTGTTTACATATTCTCTGATTTCTTCAATATCGGCATCTGTCCAGTAATCTATCCCTCTTTGCGGGGTCATGCCGTCAATACCCGGTTCGCCTGGTTCGCCGGGAATGCCCTGTTCCCCCGGTTCGCCTTTTTCCCCGGGCATACCCGGTTCGCCCTGTTTCCCGGCAGGAATGGCAATGGTGAAATTGAGCTTATACTGATCGTCTTCGTTGACAATGGTGAGATCGGCGTACGGCTCTTCATGGTGTTCGAGCATGATCGCTTTTACTTCGGAAACCTTCAAATCCAGTTTTAGAGCCTTCAGCAATGCGTCGATTTCTTTGCTGGTATAGTATTTGTTCAAAGGTTCCGGCGGAAGAGCGTTTATATCAAGTTTCAAATCGGCAATGGCGTTGATGCGTATCAGGCGTTTATATTCGCCATCGGGTAACTGCCGCAAACATATATCGGCAAAACATGGCGTGGCACTTGCTTTTACCCGCTGGATATATTCGGCGGTAAAGGTGTTTATCAGGAAGCACACTGTCTGCCGGTCGGGTGAAATAGTACCGTATGCTGTGAACATGGGTGAATTGTAATGTTCGGCAACATCGCCGAGGATGACGATTTCGCTGTTTTCCGGCAGTGTGTATGGTTCGGAGTCAAGCAAAAAAGAAAATTCAAACTCCTCTTTCTGTTTGCCGGTAAAGTGTATCAGTTGCGGGGACGGTTCGACTCCGCAACAGTTTGTCTTACCGTTGGCAAGGTCAATAAAAAACATTCTTTATCCTCCTTTTGACATGGATGTTTTGAGTTGTTTGCCTTGAAAAAAGGCGTGTCAAAGGAGGTCGATTTTGTCAATTGTCAACAGTATAACAATTTGAATAGCAAGTATTTGATGTGTTTTAACTGCCCAGCGGTGTATCCAGATTGATCGCCGGTTTGCCGGATTTGTTTTTCAGTTCGCGGGTCATCCAGCGGGAATCCCGCAAAGTCAGGAAACTGTACATGTAGATCATTGCCAGCAGCATCGGGCATAACGCCCCATAAACCAATGCCCATACCGCCTTTCGCAAGCTGGTGTTTCTGGCATAAATAATTGCCGGGATCGACGCCCAGGTAAGCGAAAGCAACGCATTGGCGGCAAGAAAGATCACCGGATCTTTTGCTCCGAAGAAAAGCATATAGAAAAATGCCGGAACAAACAAAAACGGCAATATCAGATTTTGGGTCAAAGCCACCCAATAGGCGACCAGCACCCACCCGCGGACATTGCGGGGGGGGAAGTTTTTGAACGCAAATTTGGTCATCACCAGATTTTCCCGGATGTCGCCGCGAGTCCACCGCACCAGCATCTTGCACGCTCCGGGGACTGTACGCGGTACACAGGTGGTTGCCGTGGCGTTACTCTGATGCACGATTTTATAATTACTCCGCAATATCAATGTAGCCAGTGCCCGGTCTTCGCCGATCAGGGCAGGGCGGTTCATAAAAGTCTGATTGAGCCATTCGTCAAGAACAGGCAGCAGGGCACTTTTACGGTAGGCACTCAAAGCTCCCGGCGTGCAGAGTACCAATGTTGTAACACTCTGTGCCGCCCGCAGAAATTCACAGCCGAAAACCAGCAGTACATCCAGAAGCGAGGTTATAAAACTCTGCTCCGGATATTTTACTCTGATAGCTCCGGCAACAGCTCCGATTTGCGGATCGGCGAAGGACGATACCAGCGAACGGATGGTATTGGATTTGACCGATGAATCACTGTCCACTGTAACAATGATCGTGCCGCGTGCCGCTTTGGTTGCAACATAAATGGCATGTTTTTTGCCTTTATTTTCCGGCAGATTTATAGTTGTTACCTGTTTTGGGGCGAGATTTGCCCCGCGGCATATATAGTCCCAGGTGTTATCTTGTGAACCGTCATTTACTGCAATGATTTCCAGTTTATCGGTGGGGTAATCGCTGTAAAGCAGACTTTTTATGGTTCGCTCCACATAAGAGCCTTCATTGTAGGCCGGCACGATCACGGTGCATGAGGGGAGTTTTTCGTCGTCGATCTCCGGCTTTACCGGACGGTAAAAACAGCACAATATGCCAGTTGCGAGCAAGTAGAGATAAGTTATACCCATTACCAGCACCGCAGTCAGCGATAATTCCGGATGCAGGGAGTTGCGGTAAAATACCAACAACTCCGGGTCTTTTGCGGCAAGCACGGCAAGGATTGCCAGATAAACCGCCAATACCCCCCAAAGTATAATATCCCGCAAACGCGGATGCCTGAATAAACGCAACATAAACCAATAAAAATCAATATTTTATAAATTATCATGCCGACAGCCTAAAAAACAGATTTCATCGCGGCTTTCGGTATGTATTTAGCTTAATGAGGTAATTTTAAAACTCCTCAAAAGTCGTCAAAGGCACAACCTTCGCCTTGCAAAAGAAGCTATTTGGGCGGTTACTTTTCAAGCAGCCGCAAAAACTACCTTTTACCAGACTGTGATTTTGCTCTTTGTCTTTATTTTGAATGACTTTTGAAATCATCTCTGACCATTAATATATCACTGAAAATACTTATTGCAAGTTGCACTGTACAGTTTTCTACGGCTTTTATTTATTTACGCCGGAAGCCCCAGTCCAGAAGTTTTGCGGTAAAATCAAAGCAGTTCCGGCGTTTGGCAAACCCGGTCACCACCCCTGCCAGGCGTCTGCCGTTCTGGCGGCAGCTGAATGCCAGACAGTTGCCGGCGGCATTGGTGTAGCCGGTTTTCAACCCTTCCATACCCCGGATACTGCCCAGCAGACGGTTGCCGTTGCGGATGACACCGTAGGGAGTGTTGATTTCCCGCAAAGAGGTGTATTGCAGGATTTTCGGGTAATCGTAAAGGTTGTCGATGAGTTTTACCATATCCTGACAACTGGCAATGTTCATTTTGGTATCTTCCGGCTTCTGACCGTAGATAGGCAAGCCGTTGGCGTTGAAAAATTGACTGCCGGTCATACCGATAAGCTGGGCACAATCGTTCATTTTTTTGACGAAAACATCACTTTCGCCGTTGCCGAAATATTCGGCTATCAGATGTGCCGCATCGTTGGCACTCCGCAGCATTGAGTAAATAAAAAGTTCGTTGAGCGGGATTTTTTCGCCGGGTTTGAGGTTCATTTTTACTTTGTCTGCGGCGGCACATTCCAATGATACAGTTACCCGGGTTTTCAGGTTTATATCTTCGTGTTTTTCCATTTCTTCAAATGCGGTGTAAATCGTCAGCAACTTGGTCAGCGAAGCGATGGGAACCGGCTTTTGGCTGTTTTGATGCCAGAGAACTTTACGGCTGTCCAGATCCACTAAAATACCGGCAGTGTAACGGTATTTGGCAAGAGCTTTCGGCAATCTTGCGGCTGTTGCAAAATCAAACGCCTGGCGGTTGATAAAACGGTCTGAACGCTTGAAACGGTATTTTTTTACCGGAGTTTTCACCACCGCCGGAGCCGGGGGATTTTCAGCCGGAGCCGGAACAGCGACCGGTTGTTTTAATGGCTTCTGTGGAGTACTTTCAGGACGGGCATTGCTCCGGACAACGGTGGTTACTCCGATGACCAGAACGACCGTAAAGATTATCAGGCAGGCGATCAGGGCGATTATTTTTTCTCTCATAACAAAGATTCCGCATTTTGAGCTTTTTTCTTGCACACAACTGTGTAATATAACACAAAAGAAGCATATTTGCACTTTTGCAAGCGAAAAATTACCGTTTTTTGTTTGTATTTATCATGGCAACGGGTTATATTTATGCAGAGTTTTGTGTAAATGGTATGTCTTGAAAAAGAGTTTTTATGAAGATATTGCTGGTATTGGCCCGTTTTGACCGCCATAAATGGGATGCTCTTACCGATCAGGCGTGGAGTATTGCCCGTTTGCTGACCGCTGCCGGCGGAGTTCAGTGTGTGATCGCCGCCGCCCGGGGCAGGGATGAAGCGGCATTGGAAGTGGTCAAAGATGTGTCCATCCGCCGCTTTACTCCGGATTTGCCCCGCTGGAGGTTCCTGCGGAAAAAACCGGCGGTCAGTTGTTCCTCCGATAATGGCCGTCTGCCGGGATTACAGCTTTTTTTGCAGAAAAACCGTTTTGACCTGATCCATGTGATGACTCCGGGCAGAATTTGTGAGGAAGTTGCTGAATTTGCTTCCGCAAATAACATACCATGTGCAGTAACTTGCCGCAGTGAGGAATTCAAGGTTTTTAATGCGGCTGCCACCAACAGCCGTCATGTTGAAATATCACATCTGTTCAACCGGTTATGCAGTGAATATGCCGGAGCGTTGAAAAAGATTGACCGCATATTCTGTACCGATCACCGGTTACGCCGGGCTTTGGCGGGGGAATTGGGCGACCGTCAACTGATGCATTGGCAGCAGGGGGTGGATTGGGAGTATTTTGCCAAACCCTCCAAGGTGGATTTCAGAAGGGAATATCAGTTACCGGCGGATACCATGCTGCTGTTGACCGTAGGACAGATTGCCGAGGATAAAAATCAGAAGATGCTTCTGGAAATAGTATCTCTGCTTAATCAACGCGGCAGAAAATGTAAACTGCTGGTACTCGGATGGGTGGCAAGTCAGGATTATTTCAGAAAATTCGAGCATTATATAAATGAGCATAAACTTTCATCGCTGGTCAAAGTTATACCCGGTTTGCCGCCGGGGGATGAACGGTTCCGGGCGGCATATCAGGCGGCATCGCTGGTGCTTTTGCCTGCCCGGTACGAGGTTTCGGCTTCGGCGGTGCTGGAAGCCTGGGCGGCAGGGGTGCCGGTAGTGGCGTCGCCGGCAGGTTCCGGCGGCGAGATCATTACTGACAAAGTAAACGGCAGACTGGTTCCGGTGCGTGATTTTCAGGAATGGGTCAGCTGCTGTGAAGAACTTTTGAACGAGCGGAACCGTTCTGCTTTGGAAAAAATGCGGTCAACAGCGAGAGCCGAGGCCAAGAAATACAGTTGGAGTGAACGGCTCAAAGAGTTGACAGCAGTTTACGAAGAGATCATAACATTGAAAAATAACAGGAGGTAAATTCAAAACAGCTCAAAATCCGTTAAAGGAACAACCTTTATCCGGAAAAAGGAGCGTTACCGGCGGTTGCTTTTTTTGCTGCATGAATTTGCGGCAGGATAAAACGGGCAGCCGCGGAAACAGCTTACGGAGTATGGGGTATATCCGGATTTGAGTGATTTTTGAAATCTCCTCAATAATAAAAAATTTTTTAACAAACAGGATTTACAGTTTTTATGAAAGAGTATCTGTTGAAGAATGTCCGTCTGATCGACCCGGCACGCAAGATAGATCAGGTGTGTGATTTAGGGATCGCAGGTAATCAGATGTGCGATCCGGCAGCATTGAAAAATCCCGAAGTGATTGATCTTACCGGTAAAGTTGCCGCTCCAGGCTTTATTGATTTGCATGTGCATTTGCGTCAACCGGGCAACACTGCGGCAGAAACGATTGCCAGCGGTACTGCTGCTGCGGCGGCAGGCGGTTTTACTTCGGTTGTGGCAATGCCCAATACTTCTCCGGCGGCAGATACGCCCGGAGCGATCGAATATTTACGCAGTATTGCCAACAGCAAAGGCGTGGTGCGGGTTCTGGCTTCGGGGTGTATGACCAAGAATCTGGCGGGCGAGGAGATGGCTCCCATCGGAGGTTTGAAGAGTGCCGGGGTGGTGGCTCTGACCGATGACGGCAAATGTATTCAGAACAGTGCCCTGATGCGGCATGTTATGGAATATGCCAAGAGCTTCAATCTGCCGATCATGGATCATTGCGAAGAAAAGGATATGGCTGCCGGCGGTGTTATGCACGAAGGTCAGTGGTCGGTTCTGCTGGGGTTCAAAGGCATGTCGGCTCTGGCTGAAGAATTGATAGTTGCCCGCGATATTATGCTGGCAAGAGCGATCGACTGGCATGTGCATTTACAGCATTTGAGTACCGCCGAAAGTGTGCGGATGGTGCGTGAAGCCCGCAAACGCAATATCAAAGTTACAGCAGAAGCTACTCCGCACCATGTGGCTCTGACCGACGAATGTATCAAGTCTTTTGATACAAATTACAAGATGAATCCGCCGCTGCGTTCGGAATCCGACCGTCAGGCGTTGCTGGAAGGTCTTGCCGATGATACTATTACGGTAATTGCCACTGACCACGCTCCGCATACGGCTACGAGTAAAACGGTGGAATTTGACTACGCACCTTTCGGAATCATCGGTTTGGAAACGGCGATCCCGGTAACTCTTACAGAGCTGGTGCATACCGGAGTTTTGACTCTGCCGCAGTGGGTGGCAAAGTTCACCACCGGCCCGGCAGATGTGCTGTTGATGAAAGATTACTCACTTGCCAACGGCAATGTGGCGGATATAACTGTTATTGATACGGAATTGGAATTTACTGTCGATAAAAACACATTCCGTTCGCAGAGCCGCAATACACCTTTTGACGGCAGAAAATGCAAGGGCAAGGCCGTCGGCACTATGGTTGACGGCGTGTGGGTTTTCCGCGAATTCTGAATGTATGAAGATTGCCTCTGAAAAATCCTGGCACAATCTGTATATACATATACCGTATTGTGCCGGGAAATGCGGTTACTGTGCATTTTATTCGGAAACTCAAAGCAGTTTGTCTGAACGAAAAATGTATCTTGCCGCAGTAAAGCACTTTCTGCAGGAACAGGATTTTGCCGGAAAATTATCCACCGTTTATATCGGCGGCGGAACACCGAATTTTCTGACTGCCGGAGAGATGGCGGAACTGTTTGAAACTATCGTTGATATTGTACCGCTGACAGATAATTGCGAGATAAGCTGCGAACTGAATCCGGAATTGCTGACCTGTGATAAACTTTCTGTACTCAATACTTATGCAACCAGATTAAGTCTTGGAGTGCAGAGTTTTGATGAAAATGTCCGGGCCAAACTGATGCGTAAATGCAGCAGTGAACATTTGCAGAAGGCTTTGAAAATATTGGAAAAACGGCGGGCTGAACATTTTAATATCGACCTGATCTACGGCGTGGAAGGTGTGCCGGATAAGGTGGTTGAAAATGATTTGCGGTGTGCCGTTGAACTTGGGGTGGATCATTTGTCCTGCTACTCGCTGACCGCCGAAGAAAACAGCCGTTTGGGGCTGACTTCGCCGGTGGCAGATGATGCAAGTGGTGCAGACCACTGGCTTTTTATTGGCGAATATCTGGCAAAATACGGTATAAACCGTTACGAAATATCCAACTATGCCGCCGCAAACGGCAGCTGTCAGCACAATGTAAATGTCTGGCGGGGCGAAACGCTTTTGGGTGTAGGTGCCGCCGCCGCCGGTTTCAACGGCATAGACCGGTATAATTTCCGCGAAGATATAAAAGCATTTGTTGCCGGAGAAGCTCCGGAGTTTGACTGCATAACTCCGCCGGAGCGTATGCTGGAAATTTTTGCCGTAAATCTGCGGACTGCCGCCGGTTGGCAGAAAAACCAATGGGAAAAACTTTATCCCGGTACATGGGATAAATTGTACGGAAAAAGCATGGAAACCGCATCTGCCGCCCCCGGACAGTGGAGGGTGGAAAAAGAACATATCGCACTCTCCGGCAATGGCTTGCTGTTTTGGGACGATGCGGCAATGGAAATATTGAGTTGGGAGATGGAATAATGAAATTCGGTAAATTTGATTATGCGGCGTTTCTGCTGTTTATGGCATACGCGGTTTGCTCATTGATCATACCGGTAGTGCTGGTGGAAGTGGCACGGGATTTGAATTTTGATCTGGATAAAGGCGGTATGTCTGCCGGCGGCATATTGCAGGCCGGACGCAGTGCCACTATGGTCGGGGCCATGCTGGTATGCAGTATGCTTGCCTGCCGTTTCGGTTTGCGTAAATCATTGGCAATAGCGGCATTGTTTATGGCAGGCGGTATAACGCTGGCGGCGTTGAGTCAATGGTATTGGATGCTGCTGGTGGTGCTGATAATTGCCGGTATCGGCGAAGGTCTGGTCGAAGGGTTGGCAACGCCGTTTATCGGCGAATTGCATAAAGACGATGAGCCGGGGCGTTATATGAACTTTTCGCACGGGTTCTGGTCGGTGGGGATCTTCGGTTGTATTCCGCTCTTGGGGTGGCTTTTGAACTGCAATGTATCGTGGCGGATACTTTGTTTATTGGTGGCTGTCGGCACATTGATACCGTGCATAATGTTATTTTCTCCCGGCAGAAAACGCATTGAGCGTTTGGAAGGCAAGGGCAGATTTGATGCCGCCGGTTCGCTGAAAAAGGCGTGGGATATTATCAGATGCCGTCAGTTCTGGCTGTTTTTTGCGGCCATGTTTGTTGCTGGCGGCGGTGAATTCGGGGCAACCTTCTGGTGTGCATCGCTTTTGCGGCTGGATTTTAACGCTTCGCCGTGGATCGGCGGTTTGGCTACGGCGGTATTTTCGGCAGGTATGATGATCGGCCGAACCGGCAGCGGCTTGCTGGTAAGCCAGAAAAATCTGCCCCGTCTGATTATGATATTTGCTGTTTGCGGAACGGTGTTGACCTGTTTTTTTACGGTGGTCGGCAGTATAACATCAGTAATGATCCTGCTCTTTTTTGTGGGGTTGGCAAGTGCCCCGTTCTGGCCGAGCGTGCAGAGTTACAGTGTTGACCGGTTGAGCCATTTGGACAGTACCACACTTTACATATTGCTTTCGTGTGCCGGAGTGCCCGGTTGCGGAGCGTTGAGCGTTATAATGGGCAAAGCCGGTGACTTATGGGGATTGCGGATGGCATTTCTGGCAATACCGGTGTGCTATCTGATCCTGGCCGGTTTGATCGCCTTTGACTACTATGTGTGCAAGGGCAGAAAAAATATGCAGTGTCTTAAAGCCGATAACAATAATTCTACGGAGTAAAAAACGGTTTTTGATCGTTTGCTATATGCAGTGTGTGCGAAGAATTCACCGCACACATGGGGAATTGGTGTCCGAAAGCGAAATTTTTGTAGCAGGGCGAGCCCAGCGTGGCGGCAAAACGCTCAAAGAGTTTATCCAACGCTTCCGCTGAATTTTCCGGATCGGTGAATTTTCCGAATACCAGAGCCGGAATATTCTTCAGCACGCCGGATAAACGCAGTTGTTCCAGCATTCGGTCGATTTTGTAAAGCGGTTCATTGACATCTTCGATTATCAGTATCCGGTTGCTGAAATCCGGCATGAATCCAGTACCGCAGAGCGAAGCAAGCACCGTAAGATTTGCCGCATAAGCCGGATAAGCAACTCTTTGAGTTGCAATGGCTTGAGTGTTGACTGCCTGCAAAACGGGAGTTGGCAGTGTACTTTGATTCGCATTTTGCTGTAAAGCAAGCCGGTGGCTGGCAATACTTAAATCATCTTCAGCGGCTTCATTTAATTGCAGGAGATTGCAGCCCGAAATGGGCACTCCGGCGTTTTTTGCCAGCATGGCGCAATGTACAGCTGTTATATCGCTGTAACCCATCACCGGCAGATTGCGGCGGCGTAAGGTATCGTAATCAATGCCGGGGAGGATATGCACCGAACCGAATCCGCCGCGGACAGCCAGAATAAGTTCCACATCCGGATCGTTGACCGCCGCATTGAAACACTTCAGCCGTTCAGAAGAATCGGCGGCAAGATAAGGCGGAGTGTTTGCTGTTGGCTGTGCTGTGTAATTTTTTACGGTCAGCACTTCTGAAAGTTCTTCAATCGCCCGGTCAAGCCGCAAATGGTCAGGCAGACCCGCCGGTGCGGTAACGGCAATGCAACGGATTTTTTCCGGAAAAATTGTTTTTAACAGCTTGTTCATGGCCTGATATACAAAAAAATAAATCTTTTTATATAAAAATATAACTTTTATTTGCAATAAATCAAGTCTGGCATACATTAAGAAAATATAAATGTCATGGATTTTTTTGTCAATGGAGATTTTTTATGCGATATTGGGCGATTGTAATGTTGACTGTGTGTGCTGTGGCGGTAAGTACTGCCGAAGATTCCGACAGTAAAGGCGGTTCGGAACGCTCCAGAAGCAGAGGCTTCCGCATGATGGGACGCCGCGGCGGCGGTTTTATGGAACAGATGAAAAATAAATACCCTGAAGAGTATGCCGAAATCGAAAAATTACGGGAGAGCGACCCCGAAAAAGCCCGCATTATGATGCGGAATATGATGCGTAAAGCTATGAGTGAAAACGGCATGATGCCACCCCGCCGGGGCTTTGCCCCCCCGGCACCAGAACCTTCCGAAGAACAGCTTAAAGCTCTGAAAGCCAAATATCCGGAAGATTTTGCCGAATACGAAAAATTGAAAAAATCCGATCCGGAAAAAGCCAAAGAAAAATTACAGCAGCTTATGAAAAAAGCGTTTGGCGAAAATGCCGGTGCCGATGAAAAGTTTTTACGCGACCGCCACCGCCGTGCCAATGCTTTTGTAATAAGAGAACTCAAACGCCGCTATCCGGAAAAAATGGAGGCTGTTGAAAAATTACAGCAGACCGATCCGGATGGAGCCCGTGCAGAATTGCGTAAACTCTTTGCTGATTCTGATTTGCGTATTCCCGGCGGGCAGAGGGTGTTGAATTATGAGTATATTCCGCCGCAACAGCAGCAGAATTTCCGTAATGGAATGATGAACCGCGGCAACTTTCCGTTTGGCGGTGGCGGTATGATGCGGCCGTGGGGCAACCGGAGGTAATAAGATGAGTCTTCTGGGATCTCCGGAAATAGCCGCATTGGCTTACGACGAAAAATCACAGCGTATCTGCGGGGTACGGCTGCGGCAGAAAAACCGCGGCGGTTATGAAGTGGTAAAATACGCTTCAAGCGAACACTCTTTGTGGCAGCGGGCGGCCGATGCGGTGCTTAAAGAACTTGCTGTCAACAGTTCGGTCTATCTGGTGCTGGCAATGGCTCCGGAACAGAGCGAAGTTTTTGAAACCATTCTGCCGCAATCTTCCACAGATACTATGCGTGAAGCCTTGCGGTTTGAAGTTCCGCGTCAGCTTTTGAGCGTGCCGGAAGACTTCCGATTGCAGTTCGTGCCGGTATCCGGTGTTGATGAAAGCGGCATGATAAAGGTGCGTTGTGCAGTATTTCCCGAAAGCAGTCTGCATAAAATGTGCAATCAGATCGCACCTTTGCGTAACAAACCCGATGTTATGATAAATCCGCTGCTGACTCTGCCGGAGGAGCTGCCGGCGGAAGCGGCAGTGAAAATGCCGTTTATGGAAGAAAATTTCTGTTGGAAAAACGGTTCATGGCAGATCGCTGGCGACCTTGAATGTAATAAAGAACTTGACGGCATACTCTCCAGGCATTGTTCCGGCGAGTGCCCCTGCGATTGCCCCGGCGAATACCGTACAGCTTTAATGGCGGCACTTTATGCCGGTAAATCGCTTTTTGTGCGTAATTCGGTACTTGCCGGAGTTATTGTACTGCCCAATTTCCTGCGTCCGGCAAGATTCCGCACCCAGTTGCGGGTGATGGCTCTGCTGGTGGTGTTATTACTGGCGGTCAATATTTTCCGCTACGCAGGAGATTTTATGACAAGTATCCGGGAACACAACCGTTTGACCGCTCAAGTGAACAACCTCCGCAGTAAAGTACAGGATCTGCGGAAAAAAGTCAAAGCCGGTGAAAAACAGCTCAAAGAAGTCCAACGGACTGCCGAGCTGAAAATGGGCAGCCGGGAGTGTCTGGGGTATCTGGGGTATTTATCGGAAAAACTGCCCGATGATGTGCTGGTCAGCAATTTCCGCTGGAACGAAGGCTCGATAGATATGAATTTGCAGACAGTATCTACGGAAATTGATCTGGTATCATTTTTCAACCGTCTGCCCGGATTCAAGGTTTTGAGTGCTTCGCAGCGTACCAATCCTGCCAACAATTTTACCAGTGCCAATGTTAAACTCTCGATTATTGAACCATCCGTATTGCCGGTTAAAAAATCCAAAAGCAAAAAGGCAAAGACTAAAAAATGACGACTCCGGCAGATAATAAAAATATGTTGAGCAAGGCTTTCTGGAAATCCCGCAAAGGTCAGCGGATATTCTGCATTGCCGGATTGATCGCAAGTGTACTGTTTCTGCTCGTACAATTCGGCGGCGATCTGGGCAGTTTTTTCCCCGGAAGAGGCAGTAAAAATACTTTGGAACGGGAGTTGAAAAAACTTCAGCAGGATCAGGAGCGTTTGAAAGCGGAACTTGCTGATCTGGATGCGGTACGCACGGTAGCCGACAGCAAGTTTATTGACGCCTGGAAAAAATCCGTAAACGGTGTGCCGGAAGTCGAATTGCGTGCCATGATCGAAAAGACCGCCAAAGATATGGAACTGCGGTTGAACAATATAAGCACCGTCCGCAAGACAACTTTCAACAAAGATCTGGCGTTGCTGGAACTGGATGTTTCGGTGATGACTGATCTTGATACACTTACGAAGTTTCTGCTGGCGGTGGATAAACTTAAACCGGCACTTTACTGGCGGAGGTTTGAAATCCGCATGGCAAATATGTTCGGAATGCCGGGGGTAAATTTCAGCGGTACGCTCCGCTGTGGTTCCGATGAACGGCCCGAAACGGTAAGTGAGCGGAAAAAGAGTCCCGATCCGGAACAGGGAAAGGCGGTTGTAAAATGAAAAAGCTGTTGATTGCCGGTAATGTTGTATTGGCTTTTCTGCTGGCACTTTCGCTGTGGGGTGCTGTTATGGGCGGTAATGAAGTTAAATTGGAAGTCGGTAAAAAGAAAAACCGCAGCAAAACGGTTTCCGCAACTGCCGCTCCGGCTCCGGCAAAATTTAAAGTTCCTGCCAGCGAAGAAGCCGTGGCAACCATTGTCCGGAAAAATGTATTCGATACCCAACGCACCGGCGGGGCCGCCGGCGGCAGAGGTGTTGCCACATATTCTCTGGTAGGTATCTACCGGGTAAACAATACTCAAGGGGCGATCATCATGTCCAAAGGCGGAGTCCGCCGGGGCAATATGCCGATAAAGCAGTTTTTCCGGGTGGGCGATGAATTGCCCAATGGCTATACTTTAAGCTCAATAAGCGGCAATCAGGCAGTGTTGATGCGTGGCTCAAGCCGCATGGTGCTGGATATGGCGTTGTCTTCGGAAGGCAACACTGTACGCAGAACAACCCGCCCCAACACCAATCCCATGCAGCAGATGCTCAATCTCATGCAGCAGTCTATCGGTATGCAGCAGCGTCAGCAGATGAATATGATGCGTATGATGCAGAATAACAACCGTTCCGGCGGAAACAGTTCGCGCGGTTCGACCAACCGCCGCGGGCGTTGAATTTGTGAATGATATTGAATTTTTTATATAAAATCAAAGGAAAAAGAATGAACAGTACATTGAAAAAGCCATATCATGCTGTAAGGCTGCTTTTAGCCGCCGCGGTGTTGCCCTTTATAACTTCCTGCGAAGCTCTGCCGGATTTCGGTAAAGAAAAAACTGACGACCCGGATGAGAAATTTGATTTTGTCAAACGCAACAACAGCGAGCGGTATAAGGAACCTGACAAAAAATTGCCTGAAAATGTGGATGTGGATACTTCCGGCAGAAACTATGACGGATTGAAAAAGAAAGCTGAAAAACTTTCCCAATCTCCGTATGAAGGCAAGTACGATAAAACTCCGGCAGAAAAAAATGCCGATGCCGATCACAAAGGCAAACCCGGAGCCAGAAACAGCCGTTTTTACGAAGATTTTATTCTCTTTGATGCCGATGATAGGGTCGAAGTGTCAATGAGTTTTGCTTCCGCTCCCATACTGGATGTGCTTTCGGCGTTTGCTGATGTGCTGGAATTCAACTTTGTTGCCGGCAGCGATTTGAGAACCACTGTTACACTCAATGTAAACTCCACGCTGACCCGCCGCGAATTGTGGGAAACCTTTGACCGGATGCTTCAGCTTGCCAATGCCGCGGCATACAAAGACGGTCAGCTTTTGCGGATAGTTTCTGCCGCTCAAACTCCCAAACAGGGGAATTTGCGGGTTGCCAACAAGGGTGTGGGCAACAGCGAAATAGTTTTTCACATGCTCAAAAACATCACCGCCCGCGAAGCATTGACCCAACTTCGTCCGTTTCTGATGACCGGCGGTACTATTGCTGAAGGCAGCCGTCCGGCAATGGTTGTGATCTGCGACTCCAGCGACAATATCCCCAAATTGCAGAGTATATTGGAAATCATCGACAACCCCGGCCGTCGCAACTGGCCCCGGGCGGTGATACCGTGTGTGAATGTGCAACCCTCCAAGATCGCCGCTGACCTTGCACAGGTGTTGCCGGTGCTGGGCTTTACGGCGGCAACGGCGACCACCCGCGGCGAAACTCCCGGATCGGTATATCTTACCGGTATCGACCGCCTGCAGTTGCTGGTAACATCTGCCGCCACGCAGGAAGTGGTGGATATGGTAAAAGAATGGGTTCTGACTCTGGACAGCACCGACAGCGATGAAGAAGAACGCGTATATGTCTATAAAGTAGCCAACAGTAAAGCTCAACAGCTGGCACAGGCATTGTCGGTAATTTTTACTACGCAAGGAGCGTCGCTGACCGTGGATACCTCAAGCGGTAATTCCCGCACCCAGCAGCTTACCACGCAAACCACCAAAGTTGCCAATACCGGCAATACCGGCAGTGCCGCGTTCAGCCGTGCCGGTACCAATAATGACTTGAACACCACTACTACAGTACGCAGTAATGTATTTACCACGCCGGTAAGAATTTTTGCCGACGGCATTTACAACCGTCTGGTGATCCGCACCACTCCCCGGGTTTACCGGGTGATGAAAGCATTGCTCACCCGTCTGGACTCGGTTCCGGCACAGGTGCTTTTGCAGGTGCTGATCGTGGAAGTATCGCTCAACGACGGCAATGAATTCGGTATGGAATTCAATTACAAAGGTACCGGCGGCACAGTAATGACCTCGGCGGGAACCAATTATGACGGTATAACTCCGGGTGTGCGTCCGGAAAACAGCACCGGCGGCAATTTTTACATTGCCAGTCCCCACAATCCGGATGACAAGTTTGCTCATATCAAGGCTCTTGCCACCCGCAACAAGATCAAGATCATTTCCAGTCCGCAGTTGTTGGTGACCAGTAATACTGAAGCAAAAATACAGATCGGTAACGATGTGCCGCTTATCACCGGTTCGGTCAGCAGTTCCGAATCAGTTTCCGGACAGGTAACAAATACTTACAACTACCGCGAAACCGGTATCATCATGACCATGACGCCGCAAGTTACCAGCAGTGATCTTATTTCGCTGGAAATCAAACAGGAAGTATCTGAACCGGTTACCAACACCATTTCCACGGCTAAAGATACGCCGGTCATCCAGATGCGTGAAATCGAAACTTCCATGACTATCGGCAACGGTAAAACCATGATCATGGGCGGTATGATCCAGGAAAAGAATACCGACGATCTCAACAGTATCCCGATCATTTCCGACATACCTTTCCTCGGCCGTCTGCTCGGCCATACCAATCAGGCCAAGACCCGAACCGAAATGCTGGTGCTGGTAACCGGTTATATCGTCGATGAAAAAGGCAAGGTCGAAGATATGATCAAGCGTTACAATCAGGCAGTCAAGGCGTTGAGCAAATTTGAAGGCGAAATATCTGAAGCTCACAAGATCGACCTTGAGCGTGAAGAACGCATCAGGAAGGAAAAAGAAGAAAAAAAGCGGAAGGCTGAAGCCGAAAAACTCAAAAAAGAAGCCGAAAAAGCCAAAAAAGAGGCTGAAAAAAAGCGGAAGGCCGAAGCCGAAAGAATAAAAGCTGAAGCCAAAGCCGCTGCCCGGAAAGCCGCAGCCGAAGCCGAAAAAAAGCAAGCCGCCCCGGTGGAAGTAAAGAAGGATAAATAAGTCAATGAGTCAATCTTCAGTCAATGAAACACCTGTTCAGGCTGATTTCTGCAAGGTTTCGGCAACGGCGGCAAAGGCTTTGGAAAATCTGAAAAAGCGGTTGCAGGAAACTTTTGCCGAGTACGGTTCTCTGCTGGCAGAACATAACTTTGAACACAGTGCCGCCGATCAGGCGATGGTGGAAAAAGGTATCTGTACCGAGCCGGAACTGTTGAAAATATATGCCGAATCCTTCGGCTTGCCGGTGCCGGAAGAAGATATTTTAAATACGCCGGAGCGTTATCCGGGGATTTCCGCAGATTATTTGAGCGAAAACTCCATGATCCCCGCCGAATGGGATGATGAGGTCATGAAGATCTACACTTCCGACCCGTACAAACTTGAACGCAATATTTACATTGTCAACCGCCAGCTCAAACGCTCTATGGAATTTCTCCTGATAAGACGCACCTTGCTGGAACGGCTGGTCAACAGCGTTTATAAAGATGCCGAAGAAGATATTCAGAGTGCCGCCGACAGCGAAGATGCGTTGCGTTCCATGGCGGGCGAGGCCCGTATTGTGCGGCTGGTCAACGATATATTTTCGCGGGCAGTGGAACTTTCTGCCAGCGATATACATGTGGAACCCGGCGAAGACCGGGTGGTGGTGCGTTGCCGGGTGGACGGGGTGCTTACTGAAATATTGTCGGCTCCGATCCGGGATTTTCCGGCTATAGCATCGCGTATAAAACTTATTTCCGGCTTGAATATCGCCGAAAGCCGTCTGCCGCAGGATGGCAGAACAACTTTCCAGCTGGGGCGGATCGAACTGGATATGCGTGTAAGCACCATACCCATTCTGACCGGCGAAAGTATTGTATTGCGTTTGCTCAACAAAGCGTCAGTGGCATACGATTTGCGGGCGTTGGGTATGTCGCAGAACATGCTCAATGATTTTAACGAGCTTATTCAGATACCGCACGGCATGATTCTGGTGGTAGGCCCGACCGGTTCCGGTAAAACCACCACGCTTTACAGCGTGATAAATCAGCTCAACGACAATAAACGCAAAATTATTACCGTGGAAGACCCCGTGGAGTATCAGATGCCCGGCTTGTGCCAGATGCAGGTCAACAGTCAGATCGGCGTGGACTTTGCTTCCGGCTTGCGTTCCATTGTGCGTCAGGACCCGGATGTGATTCTGGTCGGCGAGATCCGCGACCGGGAAACTGCCGATATTGCCATCAATGCGGCATTGACCGGGCATTTGGTGTTGAGTACACTGCATACCAATGATGCGGTGGGTGCGGTAACGCGTCTGATAGATATGAATGTGGAAGGTTTTCTGGTAGCGTCAGCGTTGTTCGGTGTTATGAGTCAGCGTTTGGTGCGGAAAGTTTGTACCGTCTGCAACGGCACGGGCAAAGACGAAAACGGCCGCTGCCGCAATTGCAACGGAACCGGCTTCCGCGGCAGAACCGGTATTTACGAATTTTTGCGGGTGAATGATGAATTGCGTGAAGCTATAAGTCATAATCAGCCCAGTTCGGTATTGGAAAAAATCGCAGTTAAAAACGGCATGAAAACGCTTTTGGAAGACGGCAGAGAAAAGGTTGCTGCCGGAATAACCACCGCCGAAGAATTGCTGCGGAGTACGGCTGAAGGTTAAAACTTTTTATGGCATTATATTTATACAAAGCGATCGCTCCGGGTGAAGCGGCAAAAGAAGTAACCGTCGAGGCGGAAAATCTGCGGGAAGCAGAACAGAAGCTGCGGCGGATGAATCTTCAGCCGGTAAAATTTATCCGCGAAGTAGATCCGGCACAGAGCGAAAGGGGGTTTCTCCGCCGCAGTAAAGTGGATGTGTTGGATATGACCGAACAGCTTTCGGCATTGCTCAATTCAGCTATTCCGCTGGAAAGGGCATTGGGGATCATTGCCGAAGGAGCTTCCAATCCCGAACAGCACGAGTTTATCCAGACTCTGCGGCAGGGATTGCACGAGGGCAGAAAATTTTCGGAGCTTATCCGCAGTTACGGAGCGATTTTTCCCGGCTACTATGCCAATTTGATCGAAACCGGCGAAGAAACCGGCAGATTGCCGGAGGTGCTGGAGGAACTGCGGCGTTTTATGGCAGAAAGCCGCGAGCTGAAAGATTTTATCGTAACCAGTTCCATATATCCGATAGTGGTGCTGGCTGTGGCAATACTGGTAACAATTTTGATGTTTGCAGTATTTGTGCCGCGTTTTGTAACGCAGTTTGAAAATATGGGGCGGGAGTTGCCCGGTTCCATGATGTTTCTGATGAGTATGAGTAATGTCATAGTCTATGGCGGGATCGGATTGCTTGCCGTGATAATTGCCGGCAGCATAGCCTTGCCGCACATACTCGGCAAAGAGAAACTTGCGGAAATCAAAGCGAAGGTTCTGTTGAGTCTGCCATTATTCGGCTCATTGCATACCGCCGTGGAAATGGGCAAATTTGTCCGCACGCTGGCGATCCTTGTCAGCAATCATGTGGATATAATCAAAACGGTGCGGATCGCGGTCAAAGTTATTCAGAACCCGCTTATCCGCGACAGTTTCAACGATTTGGAAAATAAACTCAAAAGCGGTCTGAAACTCTCTGCGGCGATCGAAAACAACACCTATCTGCCCAAAGGCCTTGCTAGCCGTCTGCGGGTGGGCGAGGAGTCCGGTACATCCGGATCAATGCTCATGAAAGCCGCCAGTCATGTGGAAGAAGATACCCGCCGTCAGATCAAACGGCTTTTGAGCATGTTTGAACCGTTGGTGATCGTAGGGCTGGCACTGGTGGTAATGACCGTGGTGCTGGCGATCTTTATGGCAATCATGGAACTCAACAGTATTGAAGCATAAAATAAAAATTACTTTATAAAAACAGGAGAAAGACAAATGAACTACAAAAACAGACAAATCCGCCGCAGTAACTTTACATTGACCGAACTTATGGTGGTGATCGTGATTCTGGTCATGCTTACCAGTTTTGCCGCCCCGATGGTCTTCAAGCACATCCGCAGTGCCCGTATAACCACTGCCAAAACCCAGATCAAACTGCTGGAACAGGCATTGACCGACTACAAGCTCGATACCGGTAAATTCCCCGAAACCGACGACGGTTTGCAGGTGTTGGTGGAAAATACCAACGATGTGGAAAAGTGGGACGGCCCTTACATCAAACCGGCTGTTCCCAAAGATCCCTGGGGCAATGATTATGTTTATGTCTGTCCCGGCGAACACGGCGAATTTGATCTTTACAGCTACGGTGCTGATGGAGCCGAAGGCGGCGAGGGCGAAAATGCCGATATTACCAACTGGGTTGCCAAAGAAGAGGAATAATTGAGTAAGGTTCAACGCAAAAATTTCACTTTGCTGGAACTGGCGGCAGTCATAGCCATACTTGTATTGCTGACTGCCGTTTCGGGCGTTTATATAGGCCGGGAGCGTAAAATACCGGAATTCGAGCGTGCTTTGCGGGATTTTCAGGTATTCTGTGCCAAAGTACGCACCGATTGTATGCGAGATGGCATCGTCCGCAAAGTGGTGTTTTATCCCGAAGAAAATGTCTTCCGGGCGGAAAAAGTCGAATCGTGGGGCGAAAGCGAAGCCGTGATCCCGTTTGACACCGTGGAAGATGGCAACATGCCCTATGTCGTACTTGACGCCATAGATGCCGATTGGGAAGCTGAACAGAAACTCAAAATGGCTCCGGAAGGAAGTCAGCTGCCGGCAGAAGATGTTGAAAATATCCGGGAGTGGAAGTTTCCGCCCAAACTCGGTGTTACAGTGGAATTGCCCGATATGCAAGGCGTGGAAATGACTGAAGAAAGTCTGGAAATGTGGCGGTTCACCCGCAACGGTTCCGCCCGGCTGACTCATGCGTTGACAGTTCAGCTGCAAAGCGATATGCGTACAATAACCGTATCCGACTTCACCGGTCTGGTGGAAGTGGTCAAAACCGATCCTGAACAGGGGCAGATCATATATTGAAAAAGCGTTTTACATTGGTGGAAGTTATAGTGGCAATGGCGATAATGGCATTGGCACTTACGGCTTTTTTTGCTCTGTCGCAATCAGCGGTCAACCGCATAGACAAAGCGTATTCCAACTGGGAGCGGACGCATCTGTTGAGTCAGGCGGCGGAGTATTATCTCTTATTTGCCGATGAAGAACCGCCGGATATACCGCCGGAAGTTTTTGAAAGCAATATATATGATGTGGAAATGCGTTACGAAGATGCCGAAAATCTGCCCGAAGAACTCAACGAACTTTCCAATCAGGCCCCGTTGCGAACCTTGATAATCGACCTGGTGAACCCCTCCAGCCGCGAAATAGTCGATACTTTGAAAATCGACCGTATTGATTGGGAAAAATCCGGAGATATGGACGAATGAAAAAGCATACTTTTACATTGGTCGAGCTGATTGCCGCAATGGCAGTATTGGCTCTTATCGGTTCGGCATCGGCGGCGGCTCTGGTGGGTTTTCAGCGGAGCCATGACAAAGTTGCCACGCTTTCAGAGCGGCTTGAACGCAACCGCAAGCTGGATAAAGTTGCCGAACTCATGACCAACATGATACCGTTTTTCTGGAAAGACGAAACCGACGATAATCAGGAACATCTGGTCTTTGACGGTATGGAAGATGAACTCTATTTTACTGCCATGCGTCTGCCGGACAGTCAGGGCAGGGGGGCATTTATTTTTGTAAGATTGTATATCAACGACGACAACGCTCTGGCGTGCGATTACAAAGATACTCCGCTGTTGCCGTGGCTGGAGCTTGACGAACAGAGCAATATAAAAACCGTGATTCTGGCAGAAAATGTGGCGAATTTGACTTTTACCTACGCTGATTACGATGAAGATGACGAGATCGAATGGCTGGAAGTCTGGGATCAGGATGATGAAGAATACGAAGACCGCTTACCGGCGGCAGTGGGTTTTACTGTTGAGTTTGAAAACGGCGAAAAACTTTCATACCTCCGCCGGACGGCAGGATTATCAGCATTCACGGGGTTGGCATTATGAAGAAATATCAAATCCCCAATTGGAAGAATAACACTGTCAGCAAAAATGCAACTGCATATTTTTCAAACATAAAGGCATTATTTTTTGAGATGACTCAAAAAGTAATGCCAATAAAAGGTTTGGGGAAAAACGAAGACGGCGTAGCATTGATTGCCGTGCTGGCTCTTTTGAGTTCGGTGAGTTTGCTGGTGATGAGCATGGTAGTTTATTCGCAGCTTTCAACTTACGGCATCCGTAACGATACCGACGCATTACGCAGCCGCTATGTTGCCGAAGGAGCCATGAACCGGATAATCTTCCTGCTGGCGGCAGATAACAACGAATACCGCACCACTTCGCTGGAGAACTTTGATTACAGCGAATACGAGGAAGAACGCTTTATTCCTGACGGCCGCTTGCGGGAGCTGGACTATTACGGTACGATGGTAAAATACCGTATCGAAAACGGTGCCGGCGGAATCTCCATAACGCCGAATAATATCAATACCGCATTGAATAATCTGACCCGGGTCCGACAGAGCAATGAAGAGGATTTGAGCGAAGCGGCAACGATTTTCCGCACCCGTTTTTCCGATTATGTGGATAGCAACGATCTGGTGGGCGAAGACGGTATGGAAAATGAAGAATATTCTGAAGCAGAAGAAAACAGTCCGCTGCCGCGGAATAACACATTGCAGTTCCGTGAAGAACTCTACTACATACCCGACGGAATAAAATTTTTCCCGCTCGACCGCAACGGCAGAATGACTTTGATAAATCCATTGACCATAAGCAGTAATCGCCGCAGTAAACCGGATCTTTTTCAGGCGAACTTTGCCTTGCTGACCAACTATGCCAATTTAAGCAATGAAGATGCTCTGGAAACATTGAAAACGATCAAATCCTACAAGCAGGAGTCGTTTATACTTTCCGAAGAATTCGACCCGCTGCTGCTGCAGAATCTGCGGAATTACTTTTCCATAACCAATTCGGGTTGTTACCGGGTAACAATAGAGAACGCCGCCGGCGGCAACGCCGGTTCAGTAAGAATGGACGCCACCTTCAACAACCCGGGAATAACCGGAAGCGAAGGCAAAACCATAACCTTTCTGGACTGGCTGATATATTGAGCAAAAACAAACACACCCCCGCCCGCTTGCCGCGCCGTAGTGTAACGAAGGCGGGCTTATGCGGCAAAGGCAAAACCAATGCCGCCGGTTTTTTACATATTCACCCGGCTCTGCGGTTGTTTTTTTGTGTATATTTGTATAATCTTTGCTTTTTTGTCCGCTTGGTGTATATTACTCCAATTAACCAGTTTGCAAGGAGAGCTGTACTTATGAGTAAAAAATATATTCCGATGGATTTGGGGTTTGAGCATTATTCGCACATCAAACACGATTTGAACGCCGGTGAATATGCCAAGATATTGGCGGAAATCAGCAAAGACCGCTATAGTGCAGTCAATGTTTCAGAAGCATACGAGCTGTATTTTAAAGGCGAACTGGTTCTGCCGGACAAGGTTCGCGTGATCTGGCTGCACGATATTGAGCGGCCCAGCGACAATTTTCTGGCACGGCGTATGGCGGAAATGGAACACGAATTCGGTTTTCACTCCACTTACAACATCCGGTTGATCTCGCTGGTCGAACCGACTTGGCGGGATGAGCTTTTCAAGATCCGCGAACTGGGCGGCGAAATACAGTATCAGCACGAAGATCTGGTGATTTGCAACGGCGATCAGGCCGCAGCAATCGAAAGTTTCAAAGCCAATATGCAGTATGTACGGGAGTTTTTCCCGGATGTACGGTTTGCTTTCGGACATGGTGTTTACAAGTCAGGCATCGACTCGGCGGCGTTGATCAAAAATGCCGATGGTGATTATGATGAAGAACTTATCAAAAAGTGCGGTCTGCCGGAATCCGGCGAGCTTTACGCATTTTTCAATCGGCTGAAAAAAGAATACAGCGAAGATCATTGTTTCTATGTGGTCGAAAGCCGTTTTATCGGTGGCGATGAATTTGCCGCCGGACTGCGTGCGGCAAAACCCGGCGATGTAGTCATATTTTTGCAACACCCAACCTGGTGGAGCGATACTTATGACTTTAACGAGCTGAAATTTATAATGCGTGAAAGCAAGTTTTTCCATTAAGCAATCAGGAGTAAAAAGATGAATACAAGATTTTTTATCATTGCCGCAGTAGTGCTGGCTGGCAGTTCTGTTTGGGCAAAAAACATTTTCAACTGTGATTTTGAACCCGGCAAGTGGAATAAAAACGATTTTATCGAAGTAAAAAGCTCCCGCTGGGAAAATGTAAACACCTTCCGGCAGGAAAAGTGCCACATTGTCAATGTCTGCCCCAAAGATGCCACCAAGCTGGATATGTTGAGCAGACGGGCTCCGGAAACTTATGCCGCAATGATCTGGAAAACTCCCGTTACCGGCAAAAATATAACGATCCAATCCACCATGAGTTTTGATTACCGTATGGCTCCGAGCATTGTCATTGCCGAAAAGCCCGGAGTCAGCAGTAAAGGTTTTCCGGAATTCCGCACCCATTACGAAGTTGTGCTGTTCGATCAGGGCTTGAATGTCTGGCGGCATTGGTTCAAAGACGGCAAGCAAGTATGGCGTAAAGTCGGATTTCTCAAATGTGATTTCAAACCAAACACAAAATATCAGTTGAAGGTCAATATTCAATTCACCGGCCGCGGTCCCGTCTGGACTGTCAGCTGTGGCGGTCATGAATTCGGCTTTGTTGATGACCTTATGCCCAAAGAGTTCTACACCGGCATAGTAGCCTGCGAAGGCGTAAACCGCTTCTACGACTTCAGCGTAGATAAGTGAGGTGAAATGCAAATACCTCAAAAGTCGGCAACGGTATAACCTTCGCACGGCGGGTGGAGCGATTTTTGCTGTTACCTTACAGGTAGCCGCAAAAACCTACCGCCCCACCGTACTGTGGTTCTCCACGTTGCCTTTGTTTTGAATGGCTTTGCATTTCCCCTCTGTTGTCCCATCCCCTGCAATAGTTATTTGCCATTCCGGTATAACCTTCGCACGGCGGGGGGAGCGTTTGGCATAGGGGTATGCTGTTGTATGGCGGATACCTGCCTGCTGCTCAATGGAGAACGGTAAGTAACGGTAATAAACGGTAGGCGGAGCAAGCTCCGCCACGGCCGGTTGCCGCTTTTACCCGGCAAGCAGTATGCAAAGTAATTTTCATACACCGCATTTGTCGGCAGGATTCCACCATTATCATCCGTTAGTTACCGTTACACTCCACTGCCGTCAAAACAGGGAATGAATTCTCCGGATGCGGAACTTTCGTCCTGCACAAAACCATCTTCGATGCCGGAAGCAAAGAGAGCATCTTCGATGATTTCATATTCTTCGTCGGTTACTTTACGGTTCAATTCAGGATATGAGTTTTCCGAAACTTCGCCGCAGGGCAGATACTGCCGCATCAAACTGAACATTACTTCGCCAGGGGAGAAAGTTTCTGCAACTTTTTCAATGATTTTAAGCGTATTATCCACCGCACCGGGCAGAATCAGATGGCGGATTATCACGCCTTTCTGCATAATATTATTATCATCAATAACATACGGTCCGGTCTGGCGGTACATCTCCATGATTGCCGCCCACGCTGTTTCGGCGTAATCGGTTACTTTGCTGTAACGCCTGCCGAGAGCATTGTCAATATATTTGTAATCTGCCAGATAGATCTGGATTTTATTTTCAAAGCGTTTCAGGGTATCAACGCTGTCATAACTGTTGGTGTTGTAAACTACCGGTACGCTCAAAGGCTCGGCAAGGCTTTCAAGAATCGCCTCGCTGTAATGCGTGGGTGTTACCAGATTGATATTGTGGGCTCCGAGATTTATCAACTCCTGATAAATCGTTTTCAGCCGTTCAACCGAAATTACTTTGCCCTCTAGTTCACTGCTTATATTGTAATTCTGGCAATATATACAGTTGAGGTTGCACCCCGAAAAAAAGACCGTTCCGGAGCCTTTACTGCCGCTGATCACCGGTTCTTCCCAATGGTGCAATCCAGCCCGTGCCACCATCGGCTGGATTGGGGCGTGGCAAACTCCCGGCAATACTTTACCGGCAGTGAAAGAACCTCGCACTGCATTGCATTTACGGGGGCATATTTTACACTGTTTATTCATATAAAATTACTTGTAACGCTCCATCCACTGCCGGATGACCGGGTCGATCACAAAGTCTTCCAATTCTTCGCCATTTTCGATTTTTGCTTCGCAATACGGGCAGAGGCAGAAAGTTTCCAGATCTTCCGGATAGAGTATCTCCTTGCACCGCGGGCAACGCAGACGGCGTCCGGTATTTTCCGGATTTTCAAATTCCAAAGGTTTTTTATTCATAAAATTCACCCCAAATATCTTTCGGCATCAATCGCGGCACGGCAGCCGGCACCGGCGGCGGTGATTGCCTGCCGGTAACGCGGATCAGCACAATCTCCGGCGGCAAAAACCCCGGCAAGATTGGTCAGACTGGTTCCGCCCTGCAATTTGATAAAGCCGCTTTCATCCAGCTCGATCTGATCTTTGACCAAACCGGTTGCCGGAACATGGCCGAGGGCAACAAATACGCCCTGACACTCAATAACGCTTTCGCTGTTATCGGCATTGTTTCTGACTTTTATACCGCTTACTTCGCTGTCGCCGAGTATCTCCACGATTTGCGAGTTCCAGACAAAGCGGATCTTTTCGTTTGCCATCGCCCGGTCCGCCATGATTTTGGATGCCCGCAGCTCATTGCGGCGGTGGACTACGATCACTTCGCTGGCGAATTTGGTCAGGAAAAGTGCTTCCTCCATCGCCGAGTCGCCGCCGCCGGCAACCACTACTTTCATATCCTCAAAAAAAGCTCCGTCGCAGGTGGCACACGCCGAAACCCCGCAGTTTTTGAGCCGTTCTTCAGATTCCAAACCCAACCAGCGGGGAGTGGCTCCGGTGGCAATAATAAGGGCTTGAGTTTCTATAACACTGCCGTTGTCAAGGGTGATTTTCTGGACTCCGCCATTACTCAATTCCAGTTTTTCCACCACGGCAATTTCAAGACGGGCACCGAATTTTTCGGCTTGTTCCTGCATTTTCATGGTCAGTTCATAGCCGTTTATTCCAGCCGGAAAACCGGGAAAATTTTCTACTTCACTGGTTTGGGTAAGCAAGCCGCCGATGGTGTTGCCGGAAATGATCAATGGTTTGAGATTGGCTCTGGCGGCATAAACTGCTGCGGTATAACCCGCCGGGCCGCTGCCGATAATGACGATTTTTTCCATAAAAGTGAACTCCTTGAATATCAATTATTTTTTACATTATCTTTGATGTACTCTTCGATTATCCTGCGGGCAATGCTGCCATGCCCCGGCAGTACAGGCAAATCGTCGATACTGTAAAAATCAGCTTCCGCTATTTCTTCGCCGTCAACGGTTATTTCGCCCCCGGCGTAGTCGGCAACAAACCCCAGCATCAGGGAATCCGGGAACGGCCAGCTCTGACTGTAAAGATAACGGATGTTTTTGATTTCCAGACCGACCTCTTCGCGGACTTCCCGACGGACGGCATCTTCGGCACTTTCTCCGGCTTCCACAAAGCCGGCGATCAAGCTGTAACACTTGTGGCGGAAATGGCGGTTGTATGCCAAAAGTATTCTGCCGTCTTCGCGTTTTATCATTACAATGACTGCCGGGCTTATCTTGGGGAAAAACAACATTCCGCAATTTGGACAAGTACGGGCTTCTTCATGTTCATGGTCAAAGAGTTCCGTTCCGCAAGCACTGCAAAATTTACGCAATGAAAGCCATTCCAGGATCGGTTTTCCCCGCAAAAGCAGACTTTTTGTGGCGTTATCCACCTTGCTTACAGCTTCTCTTACATCAATTATCTGAAAATCCCCGCCGGGAAAATCCTCAACCTCCCAGCGGAATCCGTAACATTTTTTATTGCGGAAAACTCCCAGCTCCGGCAATTCGGTTTGCATCAATTCCGGAAAATCCCCGGCGTGCGGTATGGTCAGATCACCGTTGGCATCGCTTTGCAGATACACTCTGCCTTTACGGTCGATTATCAGGAGTTTTTCGTCCGGATCAGGCATGTTGCGACGCAGTTTGTATAACGGTATAAAACTCATAATATCAATTCTCCAAACCGAAAACTCTCAACGCATTTTCGGTTGTTTCTTTTGCCAGTTGTGCCATGGGTACATCCAGAAAAACCGCTGCATACATCACGGTATGAGCCACCAGTGCCGGATGATTGGGCTTGCCGCGGAACGGTACCGGTGCCAGATACGGTGCATCGGTTTCAAACAGCAACCGGTGCCGGGGAATGTTCCGCAGATTTTCCCGGATATTGTCACTTTTCGGGAATGTTACCATGCCGGTAACGCCGAAATATGTATCAAGCTCAATGAATTTTTCCAGAAAATCCAAATTCCCGGCATAACAGTGCAATATTATCTTATTGCCGGTTCGGGCAAACTCCTTGAGCATACTGTAACAATCGTTATACGCATCAAAACGGTTTTCCTGATCGCGGCAATGTACGCTTACAGGCTTTTGGTGTTCAGCGGCCAACGCCAGAAATTTTTCAAATGTTTGGCGTTGAATATCCCGCGGCGAAAGATCGTAAAAGTAATCCAGACCGATTTCGCCGACCGCCCGGACTTTGCTGTCGGAAAGCATGTCCCGGAAAGGTGCAATGTCTCCTGAAAATTCTCCGGCATCGTGCGGATGCACTCCGCATGCACACCAGACATTATCGTGTTTCCGGGCAAACTCCAATGCCCGTAAACTGCCTTGCAGACTGCCGCCCAAAGCGAGCATCCGGTACGAGTGATCGCTGTAAAGCGCATCAAGGTAATTACCTGAATCGCCTTCTTCCGGCAGATGAAAATGTGTATCAAACAAATCCATAAAAATAAACCTGTGGAAAAAACTCTTTTTGTCAATTACGATAAGTTACTTCAAAAAAAAATTTTTTCAATTTAACAAAGACTTTATTGTGCGAAATAAGTGGTTTTTTGTTGCAAAACAGCCTGTTGGATGCTAAATTATAGAAGAAGTATTTTTCAAAATATAAAACTATGAGGTTTTTTATGGCTGTAAATAACAAGAAATATGTAATTGAAGCCCCCGAACGTGATTTTGCTGAACGGCTTAAAAATTTCAAGATAGAGTGTCCTGAATATTTCAACTTTGCTACCGATATTGTCGATGTATGGGCAGAACGCGACCGCAACAAACTGGCAATGATCTGGGTCGATCAGCACGGCAACGAAAAGAAATTTACTTTTTACGATATGAAACGCCTCTCCATACAGGCGGCAAATCTGTTACTTAAACACGGTATCACCAAAGGTGACCGGGTGATCATGATGCTGCCGCGTCTGCCTGAATGGTGGGTGTTTTCTCTGGCATTGATCCGTCTGGGGGCAGTACAGGGGCATGTACCGACTCTTCTGACGCCCGGAGACCTCAAACAGCGGATCAAATTCGGCAAATTCAAGATGATCATTGCCGATACGACCAATGCTGATAAAGTCGATGCCATTTGCGATGAATGTCCCAGTTTAAGCGATAAACTGCTCGTTGACGGTGTGCGTGACGGCTGGATCAACTATCCGACCGATATACTTTACCCGGTCAAACTTTCATCCTCGTCTGTAACCCGTGCCCGCAGTCTGGTGACCAAAGCTACTGACCCCTTGCTGCTGATCTTTACTTCCGGAACCAGCAAGAATCCGAAACTTGTCCAGCACCCCTGCAGTTACCCGCTGGCTCACCGGATCACCGCCGAATTGTGGCACGGACTCAACAGCGACGATCTGCACTACGCCGCATCGGATACCGGCTGGGCAAAAAATCTGTGGGGCAACTATTTCGGGCAGTGGATCGTCGGAGCGTGTGTGTTCATCTTTGACATCCGCGGCAAATTCGATCCTGATTCAGTGCTGCCGATGCTGGAAAAATATGCGATCACCAGTTTCTGTGCCCCGCCGACGGTTTACCGTATGCTGGTGCTGAACGATCTGCATAAGTTTGACTTGAGTGCTTTGCGGCAGTGTACTTCCGCCGGTGAAGCTATTCATACAGAAACCATACGGCTCTGGAAAGAGGGTACCGGCATAACCATCCGCGAAGGCTACGGTCAGACCGAAACGGTTTGCCTTATAAGCAATCATGCCGGTTTTGAAGCCTGTCCCGGTTCTATGGGCAAAGCCTCACCCGGCTGGCAGATCGAACTGCACGATGACGACGGCAACATTGTCCCCGACGGTGAAGACGGCAGAGTGGCAGTCAGAATCAGGCCGGAACGCCCGCTGGGGTTGTTCAACGGTTATCTGATGGGCAAAAAAGATAACGAAGAGTGCTTTATCGGCGACTACTACTACACCGGCGACAAAGCCCGGCGTGATGAAAACGGCTACTATTGGTACATGGGCCGCAGTGACGATATCATCAAAAGTTCCGGCTACCGGATCGGCCCGCTGGAAGTCGAAGAAGCTATGATGCAGCACGATGCCGTGCATGAAGTTGCAGTGGTCGGTGCCCCTGACCCCATGCGTGGAGCCAAGGTCAAAGCATACATTGTATTGCATGAAGGCTGGGAAGCTACTGAATCGCTCGTAAAAGAGCTTCAGCAGCATTGCAAACGCATTACAGCTCCGTACAAGTACCCCCGCGAAATCGAATTTGTTCACAGCTTGCCCAAAACATTTTCCGGCAAAATCAAGCGTGATATTTTGCGTAAGTACGCCGAAACCGGCGAAGGTTTTTGGGAATAACGATAACGGTCGTAATTGATAAAAATCCAGCCGCGTTTTGCAGCGGCTGGCAAAAGAACAAGCACTGTAAATTTCAGGCGGTTACCCTCTGGGGAGCCGCCTGAAGATTTCCAGCACTTGCCATATTTGCAATCCATCTGCAACCCTGCGGCATGTTTTTATCAGTTACGACCTGGGTAGCAGTTTGCTTGCAATGTTTTTTACACCGGGTATTGCTTGCCGGTTAAGAGCGGCTGCCGGCTGTGGCGGGCTTTGCCCGCCATTCCATGCTTTCTCACATCTATCGCACGGCAGACAGGTGTTCGCCTTACAACACCATACCGTATGCCATGTTCGCCGCATACGCCCGGCTTCGTTACACTACGCCGTGGCGAGCGGGCAATAGGGTGCGTGGCGGCGTGGGAATTTTTGAGAAGGTTTGAGAAACTTTGGGAGTAGAAAACTTGCCGCCGGGGATGTCGGCTGGCGATACGCTGCGTATGGCTTGCCGGGTCGGAGTGGTTGCCCGCTCCTCCGTTTATTCCGTTATTCACCGTTATCATCCGTTAATTTCCGTTATATACCGGTTCTGTTGTCAGTTACGGCTTGGAGATAATAAAAAATCTGAAAAATTCGCCGCGTCTAACTTGCTTTTTTTTTATTCTGCTGTAAATTAATTAGTGCGGATTTTTCCGGTTGCCGTCCCGGTTGTTTTATGGAGTGCGGGCGGCATGATATATTTTTTTATTTAGTAAGTTAGCTTTATCTAACTTGAGATGCAGAGTGAGAAAATCAGAGTATATTGAGGAGTTTATTATATGAAAAAACAGTTCAGAATTGCTTTGGCCGGTAATCCTAATTGCGGCAAAACATCCATATTCAATGCTCTTACCGGAGCCAGACAGCATGTCGGCAACTATCCGGGAGTTACCGTTGAAAGCAAAAGCGGCAGATTCAAACTTGGTGATGTTGATATAGAGCTGATCGACTTGCCGGGAGTCTATTCGCTTTCGTCATCTTCGCCGGAAGAAGATGTGGTGTTCAAGGAGCTTACCAAGCCGGGGATTGATTTGATTTTGAATGTGGTTGATTCCACTATTCCCCGCCGCAGTCTTTACCTGACCACCCAGCTTGCCGAATTGCATATACCCATGCTGCTGGTCTTCAATATGGCTGACGATGCGGAAAAAAAAGGTATGCAATACAATATACCCAAGTTGGAAAAATACTTCGGCTCCCCCATAGTTCAGACAGTCGGATGCCGTAACGACGGAGTCAAAGCGTTATTGAGCAAGCTCGCCGGAACACTGGAACACCTGGAAGATCACGGCGTTCCGATGCTTACTTACGGCAGTGATATTGACGATGCCATCAATGCTGTGGCTGATAAGATAGACGCACTGAATGTTGAAAAATATTCGCATATTCCCGCCCGTTTTTTTGCGATCAAACTTCTGGAACATGATACCGCGGCAATGAGTCTGCCCGAGTTTAAGAGTGTTCATAATGCCGTGGATGAAGAGATAGATCATCTGCTGAAAAAACACGCTATCGAAGCCGAAACATTTATGGCAGACCGCCGTTATGCCATGCTGGCGGGAGCCTGTTCCGGTTCAATAACCATGAGCAATGAACGCCGCCGGGAGATTTCCGACAAGATAGATTCGGTCATGACCAATAAATATCTGGGATTGCCGGTTTTTCTGATAATCATGTACCTGACTTTTTACTTTACCTTTATCTGTGCCGAACCAATGATGGGATGGATTGAAAGTTTTTTCAACTGGATCGCAGATATTACCGGTAAGGTGTGGGCAGAAGATAAACTTACACTTCTGCGGGATTTTGTCATAAATGGTTTGATCGGCGGTGTCGGCGGCGTGCTGGTTTTTCTGCCGAACATATTATTTCTCTTTTTTGCGATCGCTATTCTGGAAGATTCCGGCTACATGGCACGGGCGGCTTTTGTCATGGATGGTGTTATGCGTAAGTTCGGTTTGCAGGGTAAATCCTTTGTGCCGCTGGTGCTTGGATTCGGCTGTACTGTGCCGGCGATAATGGCGACCCGGACGATTGAATCAGAGCGGGACAGAACTGTTACCATAATGGTTCTGCCGCTGATGAGCTGCAGTGCAAGATTGCCGATTTATGCCATGATAATACCGGCATTTTTTGCGGTAAAATACCACGCTTTTGTGATGTGGCTTATCTACATAATCGGAGTTGTGATCGCTTTGATCGCCGCAAGACTTATGCGTTCAACGCTGTTTAAAGGTTCTGGCGAAGTTTATCTTATGGAATTGCCGCCTTACCGTATGCCTATGCTTAAAAGTCTGCTGTTGCACATGTGGGATCGCGGCAAGATGTATGTGCAGAAAGCCGGGACAGTGATTCTGGCGGCAACAGTAATACTCTATATTTGCAACACATTTCCGGTCAAAAAAGATTTTTCAAGCGATTACGCGGCAAAGACCGCCGCAGCGGAAAAGATCGCCGATGCCGGCGAACGCGAGGCGGCTTTGCAGAAAATCGGGTTTGACCGTCAGGCTGAACTTATGGAATATACCGTTTCCGGCAGAGTCGGTAAAATGCTGGAACCGTTTTTCCGCTATATCGGGTTTGATTGGAAACTTGCTACCGCGTCGATCGGGGCATTGGCTGCCAAAGAGGTCTTTGTGGCCCAGCTTGGAGTTTTGTATCACGAGGGCGAAGCCGATGAAGAATCCGAGCCGTTGAGGAAACACCTGATCCGCAACTACACTCCATTGCAGGGATTCTGTATCATGCTTTTCTGCCTGTTGAGCATACCCTGTCTGGCAACGCTGGCAATTATAAGACGCGAGCTGAATTCCTGGAAAATGGCGGTATTTGAAGCCGTTGGATTATTTGCACTGGCATATATCTTGACCTTCATAGTATATCAGGCCGGAACACTGTTGAATATAGGTACAAAGTTCATTTCCTGACAGCAATGATCCGTTAAATTGCATCAAACTGCCGAAAGCATCGGAAAAAACACATTTTCCGGTGCTTTTTTGTGTAAAAAAGAAATAAAAGATTTGACCTTGTGCAAAAGTAAAGCTACATTATTCAAGCATTAAATTTTATATCAGAAAGGATTTTATTGTATGAATATTGAAAATCTCGAACAGCGTTTGAACGATTTTGATCCCGCCATTCGCAAGGCGGCTCTGCTGGAAGCGAAAACAGCATTTGAAAACAAAGAGATCGAAGCGGCAGAAGTTTCTGATATACACAATATGCACTGCCATTCGTTCTTTTCCTACAACGGCTACGGTTACAGTCCCAGTTTCATCGTTTATCTGGCCAAGAAGATGGGCTTTTATGCCGTCGGCCTGGTGGATTTTGATGTGCTTGACGGGGTTGATGAATTCAGCGAAGCATTGGAACTTCTGAATGTCCGCGGCTGTTGCGGTATGGAAACGCGTGTATTTATTCCAGAACTTGCTGATAAGGAGATCAACTCCCCCGGCGAACCGGGTATAGCTTATCATCTGGGATGCGGTTTCAAATCCGGCAAAGTTCCCGCAGAACAGAAAGCCTTTGCGGAAATGCTCCGCAAAAATGCCAACTTTCGTACCCGCAAAGTTGTAGAACTGGTCAACGGCTATCTGGCTCCGGCAGTGATCGACTTTGACGAAGTCGCCAAAAAATATACTCCGTTCGGAAATGTGACAGAACGCCATGTTTGCAGTGCTTACCGCGATGCGGCATCGGCAGTTTTTACCGACAAAGCTGAATTGGCAGCGTTCTGGAGCGAAAAACTTGGTATTGAGCTTGCCGAAGCAGAAAAACTCCTCGCCAATCCGGTCAAACTCGAAGGCGTCATCCGTTCCAAGACCATGAAATCCGGCGGTGTGGGCTATGTGAAACCCTCGCCTGAATCGTTCCCGACTTTGAGCGATATGAATAAGTTTATTACCGGTTGCAATGCAGTGCCGACTCTGGCATGGCTCAACGGTATGTCGGCAGGGGAAAATGCTCTTGACGAACTTATAAAACTGCATAAGCAGTACGGTACGGCGGCGGCAACGCTGATTCCCGCCCGTAATGTCGAAGGCTCTACGCCAGAAAAGAGTGCGGCGTTGCAAGCTGAACTTGACCGCTTTATTGCGGCATGTGCCCAAGCTGATCTGCCGTTGCTGGCGGGTACGGAAATGAATGCCCCCGGTCAGTTGTTGGTCGATGATTTTGAAAATCCGGCACTGAAAAAACATCTTGCACTGCTGCTTGGTGGTGTCGATAAATTCTGTTGAGGTGCAGTATGGCTGATAAAAAGTATTTTTTAGCGTTCGATCTCGGAGCTTCCAGCGGCAGAGCTATCCTCGGCAGTTTGGAAAACGGCAAATTGGATCTTCAGGAAGTTCATCGCTTTGAAAATGGTCATAAGAGATTGGAAAATTCTCTTTACTGGGATTATCCGGCACTGGCGGAAGAATTGAAAACCGGTCTGGGCAAAGCCGCCGCCATTACCAAAGATATTGCGGCGATCGGTATTGATACCTGGGGTGTGGACTATGTGTTGTTTGACCGGACAAGCAAAGAGATGGTGCGTCTGCCCTATCATTACCGCGATGAACGCGGCGACCGGGCGGTGCCGATGGTGCAAAAACTCATCAGCAAAGATGAGCTTTACCGGCGTACCGGTATTCAGTTTATGTCGCTGAATACGATTTATCAGCTTGCAGCTCACAAGGCCGAACAGCCGCAGGATCTGCAGAATGCCACATTTCTGCCCATGCCGGATGCATTGGGTTTTGCCCTGGGGGGCGATTTTACCGCCGAATATACCCATGTATCTACGGGGAATATGCTTGATCCCGCCAAACGCGAATGGGATTGGGAACTTATTGATATGCTCGGTTTGCCGCGTGATATTTTCCCCAAAATCGTTCAGCCCTGTACGGTGGGTGGTAAACTGTCAGCTGAATTGGCTGAAAAATACGGTTTACCGCAAATTCCGATAGTCAAAGTCGGTTCGCATGATACAGCAAGTGCGGTAGGTGCGGTGCCGGTAGCTGTTGGAGAAGATGCCGCGTATGTAAGTTGCGGTACATGGGCATTGCTGGGGTGCGAACTTGATGAACCCTGTTGCGATGTAAATAAACAGACCTTTACCAACGAAGGCGGCTTGAACGGCAAGATCCGGTATCTCTCAAACATAATGGGCTGCTGGCTCTTGCAGGAGTGCCGGCGTGATTTCAAAGTCCGTGGTATGGATGCGAGTTTTGATACCCTGGAAGCAATGGCGGAGTCGGCAGAACCGTGCAAATTTGTCATAAATCCCAACGCCGCAGATTTTGTAGCTCCGGACAAGATGCCGGAAAGAATTAAAAATTACTGCATAGCCACCGGTCAGGCGGAGGCGGAAAATATGAGCGATGCAGAAATACTGCGTGCAGTTTATGATTCGCTGGCTCTTTGCATGGCAGATAAACTTTTTGAGCTGGAAAAAGCCATCGGCAAAGAGTACGCTGTGCTGAACATCATCGGTGGCGGCACCAAAGACAGCCGTTTAATGAGCGAAACGGCATCCGCCATCGGCAAACCGGTGGTAGCGGGGCCGATCGAAGCAACCGCCATCGGTAATATTTTAGCCCAGGCGGTAACGGTAGGATTTATAGCAGATTGGGCGGAAGCCCGGGAAACAGTCCGCAACAGTTTCCCGGTAGTAAGTTATCCGACAGACGAAAAACTGCAGAAAATCTTCACCGAAGGAATGAAAAAGTTCAAAGCTCTGCCGTAAACAAAGATTCCAACAAAAATAAATGAACTGCTGTAAAAGAGAACAATACAGCAGTTTTTTTATATAGACATACATTCAAAAAACGATACAAGTTTAGAGGAATATCAAATTTACCAACCAGGTTATATAGTGTAAATAATTATGTTACATCCACAAATTACTATAAAAACAAAGAGTTCAATCATACTTGACTGAACTCTTGAGAAATTGTAAATGGTGGAGGTAAGTTAAATTCCTCGGAAACAATCTCTTACGCTCAAGTCGGTTGCACTGATTGTAAAGGAACTCGAACCTTCGACTTCTTCGGAAAACATCTCTGAACGCATAAAAATCCAAACAGAGAACGACTTTCACCTCAAACGAAATGTCTGTAAATTCCGCAAAAATAAAAGACGCCCCGGAAAACAGTCGCGTTGCCGGCATTTATTTTAATCCGGCTTTTCTCATGCTTGACTTCCGTAAATTTTTTATTATTTACACGCAATATCAGGAACTCTATTCGTATATGTCATATCAATATGGTATGGAAAATATGGT
>SUVS01000066.1 GCA_015061885.1 Lentisphaerota bacterium | reverse complement strand
AATTGCCTCTTTAAATAAAATTTAAAATAAAATGGCTCCGGCACCTGGATTCGAACCAGGGACCAAGTGGTTAACAGCCACCTACTCTACCGCTGAGCTATGCCGGAGCATGAATAAATCATCCTCAATGCCACTTAATATATACTTGTTTCCGGAAAAAGCAAATCTTTATTTACTGTTTTTTGCCTAATCTTGCAGAAAATACAATATTTTCAGCAGATTCGCGGCAACAGTTCCCCGGTCGGCTGGGGAAGGATCGTTTTGCCGCCGAACGGCTGTTCCACCGTTACTTTTCCGATGTTATCAGTTACTTCGCCGATGATTGCGGCATTACTGCTGTACGGCATACCTTGCAGAACTTTTACCACATCGTTGGCGGCTTCCTGCGGAGCAAAGATCACCAGTCTGCCTTCACATGCCAGATACAACGGATCAAGCCCCAGCATACCGCACACGCCTCTGACCGGTTCTGCCACGGGTATGTCATTTGATTTTATATTGATCCCTACCTGACTTTGCTCGCAAATTTCGTACAATACCGTGCCGACTCCGCCACGGGTGGCATCTCTTATTACATGTATATCTTTGCAAACATTCAAAACCGCCTCCACCGTTTTACCCAGCGGGGCACAGTCACTGCTTACATCGGCTTCAATACCGAATTCATCGCGTTCCAGCAAAATAGTACAGCCGTGCCGACCGACATCGCCGGAAACTATCACTGCATCGCCAACTTTTGCCAATGCACCGGAGGTTTTTACCCCGTGGATAAGTTCCCCCACCCCGGCAGTGGTTATAAAAACTTTATCGACCTGACCTTTGCCGACTACTTTTGTATCGCCGGCAACTATCTTTACTCCGGCTTCGGCAGCAGTGGAGGCCATCGACTTGGCAATTTCTTCCAAATCAGTCACCGGAAAGCCTTCTTCGATAATAAAAGCACAGGTTATATACTTGGGGATCGCCCCCATGCAAGCTATATCGTTGACCGTACCGCAAATACTCAACTTGCCGATATTGCCGCCGGCAAAACGCCACGGCGACACCACAAACCCATCAGTTGACATAGCTATACGATCTGCCGATAACGGCAGAACCGCCGCATCATCGGGCGTAAAAAGCTCATTGGCAAAGTGTTTTTTGAAAATAGAACCGATAAGTTCCGAAGTCTGTCTGCCGCCGGAACCGTGAGCTAAAGTAATGAATTTTTCCATAATACCACCTGTAAATCATTGACCGTATTGATAAAATGCCGAACAAGCCCCCTCGCCGGAAACCATGCACGCCCCCACCGGATTGAGCGGAGTGCATACCTTGCCGAACAACGGGCAATCACCGGGTTTGCAGATACCTTTCAAGACTTCGCCGCAACGGCATCCGGGATTGCATTTGCCATCACCGGGTGTCAGATCGAACTTTTTAACGGCATCAAATTCACTCCATTCGTTCCGCAATTTAAGCCCGGATTTTTCGATAATACCCAATCCACGCCAGAGGCAATCGCATGGTTCCATCATGGAATTTACCAGTTTTTGAGCGGCGATATTACCTTCGGCTTTAACCACTTGCGTATAAGCGTTATCGCAGAATGGCTCACCTTGCAGAGAATATTCCACGATCATACCCAGTGCTTTTATTATATCGTTGGCGGTAAAACCGGCGACTACGCCGGATACGCCGTATTGAGTTTTCAGTTCTTCGCAAAGTTGTGTACCGATTATGGCGTGAACATGCCCCGGATAAAGGAACGCATCCGCCGAACCTTGCAATGTTTTATAGGCTTGCGGCATGGTTTTATTGGCAGTAAGTATGGAAAAGTTTTTCAACCCTTTTGCCGCGGCGTGTTTTACTGCAATACATGCCGAAGGCGTGGTGGTTTCAAAACCCACTGCCAGAAAAACCACCTCTTTGTCGGGATTTTTTTCTGCAAACTCCACTGCATCCAACGGCGAATAAACCGTTTTGAGCAACGCTCCTTGAGTGCGTGCCTGTGCCAGACTCATTTCTGACCCCGGAACCCGGATAAGATCGCCGAAAGTGGCGATCTGTGCATTGTGCTTGATCGCCAGCTCCACAGCACTGTCGATATATCCCGGCGGCGTAACGCATACCGGACATCCGGGACCGGAAATAAGCTCAATATTTTTGCTCAAGATCGAGCGGATACCCAAGCGGAATATTTCGTGCGTATGCGTGCCGCAAACTTCCATTATCCGCAAAGGCCTGCCGGAATAATTACTTAAAAATGCCTGATAATCTTTCATAAAAAATCACTCGCCTTTATTTTCTTCGGGAGTGATTTTTGCAATCGCAACTCCCGCATGAACCATCACATAATCGCCGGGTTCCAGATCGTCGAGCAATTCGGCGGAAACTTCCCTTTTAGCCCCCGAAGCATCCACTAAAGCTGTATCTTTATTTACTGCCACCACTCTTGCTGAAAGTCCTACACACATAATCAAAACTCCTTCTTATATTTTTTTTATTTTATATTTCAACCCTGCAAGTGCCTGCCCCAGCGATATACCGCCATCGTTGGCGGGCACAAGTTTGTGGATCAGCACCTTGAACCCGGCTTGCCGGAGCTTTTTACAGCACAAATCCAGCAGCAGCATATTCTGGAAACTTCCGCCGGAAAGGGCACACACATTCAAATCGCTTACCTCGCGGGCCAGCTTACAGCTCTGCACGATCATCTCTGCAAGACAGCTGTGATACATATATGCCAGCCCCCCGGCGTCAACTCCCGCCAGACGCTCTTGGGCAAGATACCGGAAAAGTTTATCTGTTGATATAATGCCTTCACCGGTGATCCAGCCGGGAATCTCCCCCGTTGCGTTGCCGTTGCGTTTTTTCCAGTTTACAGCGGCAAACTCCAGACTCATTGCCGCATCGCCCTCAAAGGTCGAAGTCCGGGCAATCCCCAAAATGGCACTTACCGCATCGAACAATCTGCCGACACTGGTACTTTGTACGGTATTTATATTATTTTTTATCATTGCCGAAAGCATTTTGTATTCCATATCAGAACAAAGTCCGAGTTTTTTAGCGTATTCTGCAGCTTGTTCCGGCAGATATTTTTCCATCATCCCAACGGCAATACGCCACCCTTCCCGGCTGGCGGCATCACCACCGGCTTGCGGAAATGGTGCTATGTGCGTAAAACGCTCAAACTCATCTGTTTTGCTCAACAATATCTCCCCGCCCCATATGGTACCGTCAGTGCCATATCCAGTACCATCCATTGCCACGCCGATGACCGGTTCAAGATAATTATTTTCTGCCATACAGCTTAAAATATGTGCCCAGTGATGCTGAACTTTCAAAAGTTCAAACGGCATATTTTCTGCGATCGCCGTGGTGTGATACCCCGGATGCAGATCGCAGACGGCAAGTTTTATATTGCACTCCAAAAGTTCCGAAAAGAGTTTTACACTCTCTTCCAGAGCTGCAACGCTCCGTATATCTTCCATGTCGCCTATGTGCGGAGCCAGATAAAACAACTCATTTTTGGCTATACAGAAAGCGTTTTTCAACTCTGCACCGATTGCCAGAACCTCGCCCTGCAAGGCGGTATCAAGCTGTACCGGCAGCGGTGCAAAACCTCTTGAGCGGCGTATCATGTATGGTTCATTTTTATAAAGCCGCATCACCGAATCATCCGCCCGCAGGCGTATATCGCGGTTATGCGACAAAATTATATCACAAAAACCACTGATCTCCGACATTGCATCTTCTTCACTCCGGCAGATGGGGGCTCCGGATACATTGCCGCTGGTCATGACCAGTGTATCAGTAAAATCAATACCATCCGGCAAATCAAACAACAACATCTGCAATGGGGCATAAGGCAGCATCACACCAAGAGTGGGATTGCCGGGGGCAAGGATATCCGGCAGAGAACACTCCACTTTTTTATCCAGAAGCAATATCGGTTTTTCGCAGCCGTCCAGCCAGGATATTTCTTTATTGCCAGCCACGCACTCTTTTTTTACTGTTTCCAGATCTCTCATCATTACCGCAAAAGGTTTGCGTGGGCGGTGTTTGAGCTGCCGTAAACGCTCCACAGCTTCAACATTCCTGCCATCGCAGGCAAGATGAACCCCCCCGATGCCTTTGATTGCCGCAACAGAGCCATGCATGATCCGTTTCCGGGCTTCAGTTATTGCATCAAGTCCGCGTAAATCGCTGTTGATTATATAAACTTCCGGGCCGCAATCGTTACAGCAGACCGGCTGGGCATCGTAGCGGCGGCTGGTTATTGAATAATATTCACTGCTGCACTCTTTACACATGGCAAAGTTTTTCATACTGGTGCGTTCCCGGTCATACGGCAGAGCTTCCAATATGGTCAACCGGGGGCCGCACGCAGTACAATTTATAAAACTGTGCAGATAGCGGCGGTCATTTTTATCAAAGAGTTCTTTACGGCATTGCCTGCAAGTTGCTATATCCGGTGGAATGAAAATCGCACCTTTATCGCGTTTGCTTTCTTCGATCGAAAAATCTTCAAACTTCTCTTGCTCAACATATTTTTCTTCGATTTTCACAATATTCGCCCGTTCCGGAGCTTCGTTCTGCAATGCATAACGGAAGTTGGTCAGAGCTTCTGCCGAGCCTTGAGCGATCACTTCCACAAAGCTCCCGCGATTGATGACTTTTCCTGTAATACGGTTAGCTATTGCAATGCGATGAACAAAAGGCCGGAAGCCGACTCCCTGCACCACACCATATATATTGTATATAACACTTTTTACCGGATCAGCCATTCAAAGTACCTCAAGCAATCTGCCGGAAACGGCAAAGTGCGGAAAATCCACCCATTCGCCCGGATAAATATTGTGAACGATACGCTCAAAAGCACGATCCGCTATCACCACATCAAACGATTCATTTTCAAAGAGTGTTCTGAAATCTTCTTCCGATGCAAATTTGTGATCGGCATTTTTGCTTATACTGTTGAAAAAACTGCCGGTTGCCACAGTTGCATCCTCATAACTCTGCAATACAGTTTTCTTCAATTCTTCAGCGGCAAACACCTGATGCACGATCAACACCTTTTTGCCGGCAAGACAGGGTATTTTTATATTGTCCAAAACACCCGGTGCGGCGATTTCATAAGGGGTGTTAAAAGTTCTTTTCAAATACTCTGCGGCTTTTAAGCCGCATGGCGATACAACGATATTTTTCTCCACTTCCGATGCGGTGATTATATCGTCAAGCGTGCCATCCATTCCATAAACCCGCACATCGCCCGCAACATGTTTTTTAACATTTTTTGCCGCCTCAAGCGTACTGTAATCCAGCGGGGTAACGCCCAGAACGCCCACTGAACCGGGTTTTACCGGCAAAACAGCTTGGGCAAATGTTTTGAACAAAACATCATAGGCCATACTTGCTCCTTTTTCGTAATACGCTGTACCGCTTGCTTCCAGCGTTATTACCGGTATATCCAATGCTTTACTGCACATTCTCTGCAATGCTGTAAAGTCAGTGGCGATCACCGCCGGAACCGGCGAACCGACCACCGCCATAAACTTGCGGTTGCTCATCTGTGCGGCTGCAATGAGTTTTTCCGCCAGCAGTTTATCCCGTCCCAGAATAGCATCCATATCCCGCAATCCGGCACTGAACAATGCACTTTTCCGCGTAAACCACCTCGGTTCATCAAAGCCGCAGATATTGCCGGTACAGCCGCCGGCATCGCAGATCACGATCATGCCGTCAAGCTCAAAAAAGACCGAAACCGCTCCCGCCAGATCCGGGGCAAAGGGCGAAAGATATTTCAAAAGACTTTTCATAACAACGCCTCCGTAACCGAACTCAAAAGATCATTGATTGCCTGATAACCGAACTGCCGTACTTCAGAATTCCACTTTATGCCCGGTTTTCCGGCATGGTAATACATGGCATCCTGCCCGATGGCAAAGTCAACAGCGGCAGCTTTGCCGTTGTAGTAAAGCATGGTCGGCGAAAGATTGGAGTATATGCGTGTATCCGGCGAAAGCATTGCCAGTTTTTTCAGATAGACAAAGTTGCTTTCGCCGATCGTGCCGTATATTTCAGAAACCTGCAATCCCATTTCCGCCAGCGAAAGGGCCAACTCAAAACTGTCGGCATTGAGCCATTCACCAACAGCAAAGCGTAAACAGCCGTACTTGCTTTTGAAATTATCAATATTTTCAAGGGTTTCTGAATAATATTTTTCATCGTTGAATCTGACATCCAACGCCTGTGCCAGAGCCGTATATTGAGCATGTATTTTATCTGCCCGGTGCAGATTATTCAATTCAATAAAAGGTATCTCCAGATTCTTGAACATATCCTGTGCGGCGTAACGGGCTTCGCTGTTGAGTACCAGATTAAAGTTGGCTTCGGCCATAAGTTCATACTCTGCAAAGCTCTGCATCCGGGAGATTTCGCGGATATACTTTACGCCGGAACTTTGCAGAAGTTCATACAGTTCGCAATCATCCGCCAGCGGCGAAAAGTACCCCAGGATATTACAGGCATTGCTTTTGCGGGGGCGTTTTTTCAATAAACTGTAAACGCTTCTCCGCACCGATGCCATCGGCGGCAGACGCCCCTCGCGGGTAAGAGCGTACATGTAACAAGGCACGACCGGCACCCCGGCAGCTTCCGTACACTTGCGGCACACCCGATCCATATCCGTACCCAGCAGAGCATCTACGCAAGTTATACATATCATCACCGCTTTGGGCGGAACCGGACGGCTGGAACAAATCTCTTTGACTGCTTCGGGAATACGCGAAAGATGCCTGCCGGTAACAATATCTGTATCATCCTGCAAGAGATAGTAAAAGCGGTCGGCATACTTGCGGTCACGGCCCAATGCGGCAGTATTCCGTCCGCAACACCCCGGCGAAACCAGAAGCATCACACTTTCCGGCACCGCCAGCCCTGCCCGTTTTACCCCGAAGCCTTGAGCTCCGGGCGAGTTGAATGCCAGAGTTGCCGGCGAACTGTAAATCAGATTTTCACTTGATTTCAGTTCCGGGGGAATATTATCTTTTCCCAGAGCAGACAACTCTTTTGCTGTTATATAAAATGCTTCGTTTGACATTTTTACGCCTCATTGATAAGCATTTGAGCCAACGCAATAAACTTTTGGCTCACATCAAGAGTTATATCGCCTTCGATTACGGTTTTGCCCATATCTTCATAATGGATTATATCGTTGGAGCGTGGTATATCGGCAACTATCTCCAAATTGTTATCAGTTGCAAACTTGCGGACTTTTTCTTCTTCATTTTCCACTGCACGGCGGTTCATCACCACGCCGCGGACGGCGGCGTAATTGCGGTCGGCAAAGTTTTTTACGGCATTGTTGATATTGTTTGCCGCATAAAGAGCCATTTTTTCGCCGGAAGTAACGATCAACACCTTTTCAGCATAACCTTCGCGGATGGGGGCAGCAAAACCGCCGCAGACCACATCGCCCAAAACATCGTACAAAACAAAATCCGGCTGATATTTTTCAAACAGTTCCAATTCTTCGAGCAAACTGAAAGTGGTGATTATTCCCCTGCCCGCACACCCTAAACCCGGAGTGGGACCGCCGGTTTCAATGCACAAAACATTGCCGAAGCCGACCTTGCTGATCTCTTTGATACTCTCCGGCTCCCGGTCGTAATCGCGGATAAAGTTCATTACCGGAATCAGCGGTTCGCCGCCAAGCAGATTAACTGTGGAATCCGCCTTGGGGTCGCAGCCGATCTGTATGACCCGTTTGCCCAGCGTTGCCAATGCCGCCGAAAGATTACTTGTAACGGTGGATTTACCGATACCACCCTTGCCGTAAATAGCTATTTTCTGCATATCAAACTATCCCAATTGTTTTTTTTATCAATCAAATTCAATCTTGCTTTGTGGTAACACCGCCCGGAAAATGCTTCGTGTGGCAATGCGATAAACCTTTTGCCAGCCGGAACTATGGGTAAATACATATTATCACAAACGATCAAATCAGCCTTGCTGAATTCCTTTGCAATAAATTTTTCCTGACCGACAGCAATATCGCCACCGGTCAGCAGATTTTTATTGCCCTGCAACGGGTCGATGATCCGGCACGATATATTTTTTTCGGCGATCAACGCCTTTGCCAGACTGCCGGAGAAAATGCTTTCGCCGATGATCGCACATTCAGCATTTTCTGAACTTGAGCGATCTCCTGACCAGTAAGAGCTATTTTTTGTCTGCCGTACTTTTTCTATTTCGTTTAATAAACTTTCAGCGACATCCACACCGAGCGGCACTCCGCAGATAAACGGTATATTGTATTTTCTGAACATATATTCCGCCAGCGGCAGACCGCTGTTGGCAATCACCAGATTCACTTCGGCATTGACCGATGCGATCAAGTCGTCAAGCGTATTGTTCATCGCCCAACAGGCAATTACTTTATAATCACTTTTCTGCAAAAACTCAACCATACTTTCAACATTGCCGTTGAGCGAAAAATCCAGCGGCGTAGCACCCAATATATTGATACTGCGGTGTATCGTTTTTGCCGCTGTTTCCGGCAAAAAGCGTTTTGCCAGAAGTTTCCACGCATCCGCCGCACCCTGATAATAGTGTTTCATGCCGGAAGTCGGCACGGCAAAACTTACTATGCCGGTCAATCTTTCGATTTCCGAAGCGATTGACTGCATATCTGTACCGACCATCAGCGGTATCGGCGAATTGCATAACGCAATAAACCGCGGCTTCAGCGTTTCTGCAACACGCACTACATCGTCAATGAGCTTACTGTCGTTGCCGCAAACTATATCCGTTTCGGTCAATGCCGAAATATAGACCATGCTTTCCGCCTTGATCCAGCGCGGTTCATCATGCGTGGCGTAAGTGGAGTTGCACCCCGAAGCATCATGCACCACAATCATGCCGCCAAGTTCAAACAATGCCGAGCAGACTCCGGCAGTATCAGCGGCGTAACATGATATAATTTTGGCATAATTATTCATCATAAACAGCTTTCGCACCCCCAACCTTTAAGCTGGATGAGTTTTTCAGTATCGCTTAAAGTATTTCTGGCTGTTATCAATGCTTTACACATTTGCGTTATGCCGTCAAAGCCGTACCAGCCGCCGCCGGAAACAATATTTACTAGATGCCGCGTACCGGTAAAACATGCCGCCTTTTGCCCGATGGCAAGAAATTCATCGCCGGTACCGGGCGTTTTTATCGCAAAACGCATTGCCGGATGCAAGGTCGGGTATATCATCAATTCCGGATATTTTTTCTGCAGAAACTCAAAATCCGCTTTTTCTTCCGGAATCATCACATCCGTATAGATCCGTTTTACATTAAAACCATTTTCCAACAGCAATCTTGCCAGCGAAAGATTCCGCAAAGTGGCTGTGTAATCAATAACTACGGGCATATCGCCGATAACGTTGCGGGCATCGTGCAATGCTTTTTCAGCACTCTTGCGGAATTCTGTTGTATCAATATTTACATTGAGCGAACTGCCGAGGATTTTATAATTTTCCGCGATTTCTTCAAAACTGTAACTCAATGGCAAATGCAGGAACTTACGCTGTAAACGCCTGCACAAAAACTCATTTCCGGCTCTTGCCGTTGGATAATATGATATATTGTACAAACTTTCCGCCATTGCCAGATACTCGTCATAATCGCGGCAAGCGGCTATATCCCGCACGCAGAAACCGTTTGTTTTTAGTATTTGTATAAGTTCACTGCTTGCAGCAGTAACCCGGTCATTGCCGATGATATTTACACAATTTTCCCTGACCGGGGTATTTTCTTTTAACGGTGCATAGAGTTGCTTACGCATAAAAGCATCAGGAGTCAAGCCGGATTTCCGCATTGTCGGGTGCATTAAGCACTCAATAAAATCCACCTCCGGGAAACGCTCACGCAACTCGCGGTAAATCACACTCATATCGCATCCGGCAAAAAGCTGAACACAGCTCAAAAAAAGCAGCACGGCACGCGACTTGAGCGGCATTTCAGATAAAATGGCACTTGTTCCTTCAATTACATTACTTTCAAGTCTGCCGTTAAAGAGATCGCTTTCTTCCACCGTTACAAAGCTCATGCGATCCATTGCATTCATTTCTGCCGCAGTCAGAATCACACCCCGCAAGCACCCCTGGGCACAGACAAAGATCTGGTGCGATTGCGGTATAAGCATACCCGTATGCACAATATTCCACATACCGCGGGCCGGAGCGTTGAACTCCAATTCAGCGGTAAACGGCTGTGGAAACTCTGTTTCGGCTATCGGCAGAGCAAAGTTTTCCACATCAATATTTTTATTGACACACTTGAGCATTGCTTCTACTCCCAAATACTTTCTGCCAGTTTCCGGTAAGCTGCGGCTGTATCGGATTGCGGAAACGCACTTAAAACAGTTTTATGCAATTCTTCGGCGGCAGTTACGGTTTCACTGCGTGGTATGATACCTGCGATACTGCTTTCAAAATCATCCGCCAGAGTTTGCACCTTGCCAAACTCATCTTTCACATTGCGGCAATTCAGGATAAAACCGCCCAGCCTGGCATAGTTGCGGCTCTGAAAATTCTTCAACGCCATAGCGATATTTGCCGCCGCGTAAATGGACATATTTTCGCCGGAAGTGATAATGTAAACCCTGTCAGCATAACCTTCACGCATGGGCATGGCAAAACCGCCGCAAACCACATCGCCGAGTACATCGTATAAAACCACATCCGGTTTTACGGCATCGTAAGCACCTTTGCTTTCAAGTTTTTCCAAAGCGTTGATGATCCCCCTGCCCGCACACCCCATACCGGGAACCGGGCCGCCCGTCTCAACACAGGCAATGCGGCTTTCACCGAAAGTTACCATATCCTGCCACACAAAATCATCGTTGTATTTGCGGATAAGCTCCAGCACCGCCGTCGGGCGTTTGCCATTCAAATGCGATACCGTGGAATCAGCCTTGGGGTCACAGCCGATCTGCATGACTTGCAAACCTTTTTCCGCCAACGCCACAGCCAGATTGCTGACCGTGGTGGATTTACCGATACCGCCTTTGCCGTAAAAAGCCAACTTCAACATATTCTACCTCCGAAATCCCCCCGTCCGAAATCAAACTCATACCCGATAGCACTCAATTCTTTGCTCAATGCTCCGACCGCATCAGCCACGGGTTTATCCGCAGAAAGTTTATCGTTGTAGAGCAGATAGTTTTTCTGCACATCCGCCGGAGTCAGGTTGGGCATTATAACATTAGCTCCCGCCAATATACCCATAGTTCTGCCGCCGGGAATCAGCGAACCCAACGCCGTCGTTGCCGGAAGCAATGTTTTTTCGAGCATGATCCGGCACAAACTCAACAGCATCAAAGTAAGCTCCACACTGCCCGCCGGAAAATTCGCAAATGGTGTATCTTTATGCGGAATAAAAGGTCCGATGCCCACCATTTCCGGCTGAAGCGAATGCATAAAAAGCATATCTTCAGCCAGCGTTTCCGGCGTTTGGTACGGAGAACCGGTCATAATGCCGCAACCGGTTTGAAATCCAAGTTTTTTAAGACTGTACAAACACTCCATGCGGTTTGCCAAATTCATATTATCAGGATGCAGTTGTCGGTAATGAGCTTCATTGGCAGTTTCGTGCCGCAAAAGATAGCGGTCAGCCCCGGCTTCGCGTAACAACTTGTACTCATCAAAGCTCAATTCCCCCAGCGACAATGTTACCGCACAGTTGGAAAAACGGCTTTTTAGCTGTTGAATCAAGCCGGTAAGCCGCATTAAATTGCATTTGCCCGCTTCGCCGCTTTGCAATACAAAAGTCTTTATGCCGTTCTCCCAGCCGGTACGACAACACTCAAGGATCAGTTCATCGCTCATATTATAGCATTTGAGCAGAGCATTGCTTTTGCGGATGCCGCAGTAGAAACAATCATTGCTGCATATATTGGAAAACTCCACAATGCCGCGGATAAACACCTTTTTCCCGTAATGCTTTTGAGCGATCATTCCGGCTTTTCCGGCGGCATAAAGCCGGTCAGCTTTTGAGTAAGAACTCAAAAGTATAACCCACTCGCTGAACGAAAGCGTTTTTTCCTGCTCAAGTTTATCTATCAAACCGCGGCAATTCATAGTTACCTCAAAAAAAATCGACCGTATTCCTGACAATAGACAGCAATACGGTCAAAAATATTCATCTTTGACGATTTTTGATCATGCTTCTGCCTCAAAGCTCCACCGGGGAGGTTTTCAGCGTCAGGATAATAAAATATCTGATTTACACTGCCGAGCAAACTGCCTTGGCGGTCACACCCTGCAATCTGCCCAGTTTTCCGGCAATGGTATTGATCTTATCCGTGGGGGCATCCAGCACAATATTGATTATGCTGATTTTGCGTTCACGGTAGGGCAAGCCCATTCTGCCGATAATGTATTCGCCGAATTCGTGTAATATGGCGTTGACCCCGGCCGCAGAATTCATATCTTCCACAATTATCGCCACTACGGCAACACGGTTTTCCGCCATAAAACACCTCGCAAATAATCAACTCATATTCTAATATTATAATACCAGAATATGAAAATGCAAATTTTTCAATTTACCTCATTTACTTCAAAAACTCCAGCACAAATTCTGCCATATTGGATTTTTCAATACAGTTTTTGTGCAACACTTCACAACCTTTAAGATTGGCAAGCGGAGCCGGAATTGCGGTGCCGGAAAGTTTGGAAAGCATTTCCAACTGGGCAAAACCATCACCCGGAACCGCTTCGGCAGTCAAAGCCGGAAGCACCGACGCCGCAAACTTATACGGTGAAGCAGTCGAAGCCACCACAGTCAAAGTTTTGTCGCCGGTAGCCTTGCGGTACTGCTCAAGCACATTGGCGGCAACTGCAGTGTGGGTATCTGCCAGATAGTTGTGTTCTTTGAACAGTTTGCCGATAGTTTCCTCGGTGCCGGCTTCGTCGCAATATCCGCCGAAAAACTCGCTCTGCAATTTTGCCAGTACATCTTCAGGCAATTCATAACGGCCCGTTTCGGCCAGCTCTTTCATCAATTTTGCCGTAAGTTCGGCATCGTTGCCGGAAGCGTGGAAGATCATGCGTTCAAGATTGCTGGAAATCAATATATCCATCGAAGGACTGCTGGTGGTGTAGAATTCTCTGTTGCGGTCATAAACACCGGTTGCCAGAAAGTCGCTCAAAACCTTGTTGCGGTTGGAGGCACAAATAAGTTTGTCGATCGGCACGCCCATTTGCTTGGCGTAGTAAGCTGCGAGTATATCACCGAAATTGCCGGTAGGAACTGCCACATTGAATTTTTCGCCCGGTTTCAAGGCTCCTTTCTTCAAAAGATCACATGCCGCAGATACATAGTAAACGATCTGCGGAACCAGACGGCCGAAGTTGATGCTGTTGGCTGAAGAAAATTCCATATTCTTTTTATCCAGAGCAGAGCGGATGGCATCATCGGTAAAGATCTTCTTGACCCCGCTCTGGGCATCGTCGAAATTGCCTTCGATACCGCAGACTGATACATTATCGCCGACCTGGGTTATCATCTGCAATTTCTGCATATCAGACACCCCGTTTTCGGGGAAGAACACCACTATACGGGTATTGGGCACATCGGCAAACCCAGCCAGAGCCGCTTTGCCGGTATCTCCGGAAGTGGCAACCAATATAACAATAGTTCTGCCGGGAGCAGTTTTGTTGGCGGCTTTCACCAGCAGAAACGGCAGCAGCTGCAATGCCATATCCTTAAAAGCACAAGTCGGGCCGTGCCAGAGTTCCAGCATTTCCGTGCCGGGAGCAACTTCAACGAGCGGAGCCGGTTCATTATTGTCAAAGGTGTTGGTGTAAGCACCTTTTACGCAATAATCCAGTTCTTCTTCGGTGTAGTCAGTCAGATAAAGTTTGAGGACCTCTTTAGCTCTTGTAATGTAATCAACATCGGCAAGAGCCATGAGTTTTTCAAACGAAAGCTGCGGAAAACTGCACGGCACAAACAATCCGCCGTCAGCGGCAATACCGCGGGTAATGGCAGCGGCGGAAGTTACACTCTGAACACTTCTGGTACTGGTAAATAACATTTTATCATCCTTATTTGGTATTTAAAAAAGTACAAATCCTAATAAGATACACCCAAAGATGATGTTTTGCAAAAAATTACCTCATCTTTTATATGATTCAAACTGGTAATTCACGCACCAGACGGGCAAAAACATCGCCGCGTTCCTTGTAATCTTTGAACATATCCATGCTTGCCGCCGCCGGCGAAAGCAGCACTGTATCGCCGGGCAATGCCGCTTGAGAGGCGTCTTTCACCGCCAAAGCAAAGTCGCTGCCGGCATCAAAGATTGCAACTTTCCCCTCAAAAGCCTGTGCCACAGCATCTTTGCATCTGCCGTAAACAATAACTTTCCGCAAATATTCACTCAATGCTGTCAGCGGTGAAAAATCCATATCCTTATCCAGTCCTCCGGCAATCAGCACAATATTGCCGTTTGGTTCCGGTGCCAGAGCTTTTACCGCGGCGATCACAGCCGCCGGGTTGGTGGCTTTGGAGTCGTCGATATATTTTACAGATTTTTTTTCGCAGACAAAACTTATACGGTGATCGCCGGTCTTGAATTCTTTCAGGGCAGAAGCCAGCTCTTCCAAACGGTTTTCCAGCGGCAGCAGAGTCTGCACCAGAGCCAGTGCCGCCAGCAGGTTTTCCTGATTGTGTTCAGCGGCAAGAGCAGTATCCTTCAGAGCCGTAATACATTTATCATTGCAGAAAATCATACCGTCATTAATACTGAAAATATCACAGCGTTTTATACCGGTCATACTGCAACCGAAAAAGCGTTTATCTTCCGGAACCTGCCGAAAAATCCGTTCTTTTACCGCTCTGTATTCATCCATCCCGCCGGGATAGCGGTTGATATGGTCGGATTCCACATTCAAAAGCACCGCTCCGGCAAGCGGCAGATCAAAGGTGTGTTCAAGCTGAAAACTGCTGACTTCCAGCACCGCAAACATATTTGCCGCATCGATCTTATTTTTTATGATATTACCGGAAACTTCCGACAGCGGCAAACCGATATTTCCGGCGGCAACCACTTGTGCACCAAGTTTTTTCAATATGAATTCCGTAAGCTCGACCGTAGTCGTCTTGCCGTTGGTTCCGGTAACCGCAACGCATTTGCCCGGAAAATACCGCATCCCCAGTTCAAGCTCGCTTATAACACTTATTTTACGCTCAAGTGCCCCCAGATAGAGCCGCGAAGACGGCAAAACTCCGGGACTGACCACTACCTGATCAACACCGGCAAAAATTTCATCCAGATCATCATTAAGCGTTTCCGCATCATTGACCACCCGGCATTTAATATTTAACACCTCCGCCAGAGAAGCCGCGGCTCTGCCGCTTACTCCGCCGCCGATCATCAATATACTGTTCATAAAAAAATCTTCCTTGACATAAAATGCAAAAATGGGACTGTTACAAAACTCTTGAGATTTGCGACAGCCTTTTTTCTATTTTTTCCGTTCAACCCTATAAAAAATCATCATTTCTTTATCAATAGAGGTGATTTCAAAAGTCATTCAAAACAAAGGCAAAGAGCAGAACCACAGTCCGGTGAAAGGTAGTTTGCGGCAGCTACCCGTAGCGGTAACTGCCGGAAACGCCCCTTTTGCCGGGCGAAGGTTATGCCTTGGGCGACTTTTGATGCGTTTTGAAATCACCTCAATACTCAAACATATATTGGCTTCTTCTCAAATTGGATGTTTGAGCAATAACTTCCACAATGTTGTTTTTGTGCGGCTTAACTTATCAACTTATTCGATATAATAGACCTTGCACATCCCAAGGGGGCATTGCATTGTCCCCTTGGAACCCCTTGCCCGGTCGGCAGCAATATCCAGTGCGAGTTACCTGGCGATTTTTAATTAGAGCGGCGGCATACGCCGCCTTAACCACCGCTGACGCGGTGCCCTCAAACGCCGGGAGCTTCGCTCAACTCCGGTCAGCTTCGCGGAAC
>SUVS01000098.1 GCA_015061885.1 Lentisphaerota bacterium | reverse complement strand
CTTGCACATCCCAAGGGGGCATTGCATTGTCCCCTTGGAACCCCTTGCTCGGTCGGCAGCAATATCCAGTGCGAGTTACCTGGCGATTTTTAATTAGAGCGGCGGCATACGCCGCCTTAACCACCGCTGACGCGGTGCCCTCAAACGCCGGGAGCTTCGCTCAACTCCGGAGATGCTTCGCGGAACATTTCCGCTCGGTTTGCCGGAATGTATCCGGCAAACTGCCTTCCCATGCGTTCGCGGGGCTGACCGCCCTTCGCGGGTGCCGCCGCGTGAGCTGTTGGCAAACAACATCAACAGTTTTGCAACAGCCCCAATAAAAGGTTTTCCACCTTCGCCAAGGCTACGGCGGACAAGGGAAAAAGGTGATGGGGGTCCGCCGCCGCATAAAGCTATGGCGGGACAAGTTGGGGAAGCGGGAAAGAACCTTTCCTCAAAATCGGCTTGACTTTAAGCAAACCATCTTAAAAAGTTTTTTCCCTCTTCCCCAAGTCCGCCATTCCACCTTTCTTACAGCAGTTTGGCTGCGAGGGCTGCCAGCTCGCTGCGTTCGCTTTTCTTGAGTGTTACATGGCCGTGGATTTTTTCGTTTTTGAATTGTTCCACGGTTACGCTCAAGCCGTTGCTGGAGGCGTCCAGGTACGGATTATCTATTTGCTGGGGGTCGCCAGTCAGAACCATTTTTGTATTTTCTCCGGCACGGCTGATAATGGTTTTTACTTCGTGGGGAGTCAGGTTTTGTGCTTCGTCGATTATCACGAAGTGTTCGGGGATGCTTCTGCCTCTTATGTATGTGATGGCTTCGAGCTGTAAAGTGCCTTTGTTTATCAGGTTGCTGACCTGGCGTTCCGGAGTGCTTCTGGAATCTCTGCCGGAACCCTCCAGCAGAAACTCAAGATTGTCAAAAATCGGCTGCATCCAGCTCTGGAGTTTATCATTTTTGCCGCCGGGCAGATAGCCTATATCGTTGCCCAGCGGTACTATCGGACGCGATATAAGCAGTTTTTCATAATGTTTGCGTTCAAAAATTTCAAATAACCCCGCCGCCAGAGCCAACAGGGTTTTGCCGGTACCGGCACCGCCGACCAGTGTTACGAGTCTGACTGACGGATCGCACAACAACTCTAACGCCATACGCTGTTCTTTGTTGCGGGGGGCTATATGCCCGATGTGGAAATCGTCGGCAATGTTCAACGCTTTCAGCAAGTTGCCTCCGGCATAACGGGCAAGTGCAGTATGTTTGGCGTTGGAACCGCTTTGCAGAAGTGCAAATTCATTGGGTGCAAGTTGGAGATTGGTTTTTTCCAGCACTTTATCGCGGTAAAAACGGTTGATTTCTTCATCGGTTGCTTCAATGGTCTGGAATCCGGTGAACAAGCGTTCCGGTTCGACTTTATCCTGTTCAAAGTCAGCGACTTTCAAACCCAGCATATCGGCTTTGAGCCGGAGGTTTATATCTTTGGAAACAAATATGACCGGCTCCGAAAGTTCGGCTTGCATCTGCAATGCCGCCACTAAAATCCGGTTGTCGGCTTTGTCGGTATCCCAGCCGAAGGCTTCGATCTTCTGCCAATAACGGTTGCTGGCGGTTCCGGCACTGACGATCCGGAGCTTGCCGGAAGAACCGTTCCGCAGATTTTTCATGGAAACACCGTCGAGCAAACGCCCCTGAACACGCAGTGAATCCAAAGTCCGTATGACCCGCCGGGAGTTGCGGCCAAGTTCGTCATGACTTTTTTTGAACTTGTCAAGCTCTTCGATCACCGCCATTGGTATGGCTATGTTATTATCCTGAAAAGCGTTCAATGCCTGACTGCTGTGCAGTAAAACGTTGGTATCGAGTACAAAAGTCTTTATCATACAAACTCCTTTCGTGGATAATTTTATTGGCTAAACGCTTATGCCGAGTTTTGCCATGACCAGTTTGAGGTCGTGCCATGCCTCGCGTTTGGCTTCAGCTTTACGCAGCAGGAACGCCGGATGGAATGTCGGCATTACGGGTATATTGTTATAATTATGCCATCTGCCGCGGTATTTGGTTATGCCGTTGATTTCCAGCAGAAAACTCAACGCGGTGCCACCCAGCAGCACAATGACTTCCGGCTGAACAAGTTCGATTTGTTTTTTCAAATACCCGATACAGGCGGCGGCTTCTTCCGGCGACGGCATCCGGTTCCCCGGCGGGCGGCATTTTACGATGTTGGCTATATAGACATCTTCGCGGGCAAGGTGCATGGCTCCGATCATCTTGTCAAGCAGTTGCCCCGCGGCTCCGACAAACGGTCTGCCGGTAGCATCTTCATCCGCTCCCGGCCCTTCGCCGATAAACATCAGCCTTGCCCGCAGATCGCCTTCGCCGAAGACCACATTCTGACGCGTGGCGGCAAGCGGACAATTCTGACAGTTCAGGGTTATTGATCGTAAACTTTCCCAATCATCGGGCAGGGCACAAGCCGGGGGGGGAGTTTGCGGCGTAGTATTGACTTGAACAGTTTCCGCTTCAGGAGCGTAAAGCGTAGTTTCCGGCGGCATTGGCTTGATTGGTGTGCGGTTTGCCGGTGGAGGTTGATTTGAGCGTTCCGGCTTTACAGAACTCAAAAATTTCTGAAACTCTTCCGGCGAAGTCCGCACCCCGCGTTTGGCACCGTCAGAAGCTATTGCCTGACATAATTCGTCATAAAAATCCATGTTATAAGTCCTTTCAAGAGGTAATATAACATTTTTTTATCACTCTGCAAGCGTAATAAGCAAAAAAATACTTGCTAAAATTGTATAGTTGTGGTATCTTATATACTATTGAGGTGATTTCAAAACTCATCAAAAGTCGCCCAAGGCATAACCTTCGCCCGGCAAAAGGGGCGTTTCCGGCAGTTACCGCTACGGGTAGCTGCCG
>SUVS01000005.1 GCA_015061885.1 Lentisphaerota bacterium | reverse complement strand
TACGCTCAAAATTTTGAATTTTTAGACTTTTTTCAATAAAAAGTCAATGCGGGTGCCGTAAAACAGGTTTACGGCACAAGAAAAATAAAAATCAACAAAAAATGCCAATACTTTTGAAATTGGCTCAGAGGTAATTTCAAAACTCCTCAAAAGTTGTCAAAGGCATAACCTTGAGTCCGGTGAAAGGTTTTGCTCTTTGCCTTTGTTTTGAATGACTTTTGAAATCGCCTCAAAAGGAGAAGTTTTTATGTTAAAATATTTTATGAGTTGTGCCGCAGTTTTGCTGGCGGTCGTTACGGTCAATGCCGCTCCGTCAGTGATCGAATGTAAAGTTGAATCGCTTAAACTTCTGAATGGGGCGACAGTGGAAACTCTCGATGATGTCAAGGTCTTGAAACTGGTCAGCAAGTCCGACAAAGGTCATCCGCAGGGCATCATGACTTTTGATCTGGCTCCGGAAGTGGAGTTTTATGAGCTGACTTATCAGGTCAAAACCGAAAATATCGTTTCCCGCAAAAAAGATATGTACGGAGCCGATGTGATCCTGCGTCCCGCCAAAGGCGGAGCTTTGCGTTTTTCCTCCAACGGTACTTATCAGTGCGAAGTCGGCACGGCGGATTGGAAGAAGGTATCTTTCAAGATCAATGCCAAACGCTATTTGAAAGAACAGCCCGTCAAGATCATAATGCGTATAGCTTATGCTCCGGGGACTGCATGGTATAAAGATATAAAACTCACCCCGGTTCTGCCGAAAAAGTAACAGGAGTTTTTCATGAATAAGATCACTGGGTTGTTGCTGGGTTTTCTGTTAAGCTGTACTGCGGTGCTTGCTGATGGCTCCGGCGTGATAAATATTTCGTTTGACCAGATGAAGTTGAGCGGTGCCGCATCGCTGGATAAAGAAGTTGCAGTCAGCAGCACGCCATCGCTTAAACTGGTGTGCAAAAGCGAAAAACACCACCCGAAAGCGGAAATAGAGCTTACACTCGATAAAGATGTGAAATATTATGAATTAAGTTATTACGTCAAGACCGAAAATATCGTTTCCAAAAACGGCAATTTGTATGGAGCCGATATTATTCTGAAACCCGCCAAGAGCGGCGGTCTGCGTTTTTCAGCCCGCGGGGTCTATAAGTGCGATGTCGGCACAATGGATTGGAAAAAAGTTACTTACAAGATCCATGCCCAACGCTATTTGAAAGAACAGCCCGTCAAGATGACCATTCACATCGGTTATGCTCCCGGCACGGCGTGGTTCGACCAAGTCAAACTTACTCCGGTAAATGCCAAAACACAGGCCAAAGCGGGCAAGAGCGATTTCAGTTTCGGCATCTTCCCGAGCTGTTACCAGAAACCCGGCGAAATTTATGAAATCGCCGAAAATCTGCCCGCCCAGTGGATTCTCAAATGTCTTGCCCGCCCGAAAAATCCTCCCCGCGGCACGATCACTTTTACGCTTGAGCTGCCCGATTTTCTGGAATTCAACGGCGTGGGCGGCTTTGCCTCCAGAGTAGGCAACGGCTACTTTGCCAAACAGAAATTTACGGTTGAACCCGGCAGAAAAGGCTACAAAAAATATGTCAGCAAGTTTGACAGCGGCTTGAGCGGTATAACCTTTACCGACTGGCGTAAAAACTGCATGATGATAAATGCTCTTCCCGGCAGTGCCGGCAAATTCGGCAATGCTTACTGGAGTGTATCGCTGGACGGCAAATTACTTGCCCAAGGCTGTGATGCACTCAAGGTCATCCCGCCGGTCAGGATGACCGAAGCACCGTGCAAACGCTTCAAAGTCGGCGTATTCAGCCCGGTTAGCCGCAACTCGGCTTTCCGCGGCGGCAAAGAAACCCGCCTTATGTATGATTACTGGAACTCGCTGACGGAAGCCAAACCCATGCTCTTTTCGGGTGTTATGCACGGTCAGGCTCCGGAATACGATTATATATTCTACTTCGGCGGTTTTCAGCTCGAAGGCTGGATACCGATGAAAGAATATACCGAACTGCGTAAAGCTCTGCCGCCGCGTGTTGCCGGTAAAAGCGGCGGTGCAAGCTGGTATCTGCTGGATGATCCCGACGGCAAGTTTGAAAAATATCAGCAGGCATTGTTTGCCTATCTCAAGAAAAACTTCCCCGACAATAAAAATATTTATCTGAACCTTGAGCCCTATGTTGAACAGGGCTACGATCAACGCGGCCGCGAACGCTTTGCCAAAGCACTCAAACTGGATAAAGTACCCACCGTTGAGGAGTGTCAGAAGCGTTACCGTGAAGAATGGGCAAAGTATATGCTTGATCTGCACCGTAAACTGGTCGAAAAAATTGCTGACCGTATCCACAAAGAAGGCTACAAACTTTTCTTCTGTGCCAACAAGATCGACTCGCGTTTCGGCCCCGGTGTCTGGACTTCCGGAATCGATGCCATCCACGCCGGAAAGTTTTCGGATTACAACTGCATCATGGGTTATGCCATCGGCAGTAAATTTTTTGATGATATGGCTTTGAATGTCAGGCATCAGAAAACTCCGGTATTCCCCGGTCAGGATCCCGCCGAAGAATATCTGGCGTGGTTCGAAACCTACACCCCCGCCGGTATCCGGCAGAATGTGGTGGCAACCGCCGCACTCGGCGGCATCGGTTTGTGGTATTACCCCAGCGACGCTTTGTCGGGCAGCTATCTGCGTGCCATTGCCGAAGGTTACAGTATGGTCAGCAAATACGAAGATGTCTATTTTGACGGCAAACGCGTTGATAACGATTATAAGCTGACGGTCAAAAATTCCGCCGCCCGCAAAGTCAAGACTTTTGACGGCAGAGAAACCACGATCTTCTATCCGGACTTTTCCGGCAAACTGCGTTTTACTGCTCACGAATACAAAGGCAGAACGCTTCTGACGATTTTCAACTACACCGATGAACGGCTGATTATTGAAGTTTCCGGCAAAGGCAGGAGTTTTCTGGTCGGCATCAACGCATGGAATCTGGCAACGGTCATGACCGATGCCGTGCCGCCGCAGGAAAAACTGCAAGCCGAAGCCGCCGCCGCTGCCCGCAAATTCGGCAGCCCGATCTTGAAAGAAGCTCAAGCCGGTGATGCGGCGATCACCTGGGGGGCAGGGCAGAACGGCGAACCGGTGATCCGTATGGTAAAAGATAAATACAGCGTGGATCTGGATGTTTTCAACACATTGAACATCACCAGTTTCCGTTACAAAAACATCGAGTTTCTGCAAGATGGGTTCCTCGGCAGAGTTGTATTTAATCTGCCCAAGCAGATCCCGGTTGCGGGCGAAGTGATAAAACTCTTTATCAACAATGGCAACCCGCAGGTGGCAATAAAATATAACGTGCCGAAATTTTCCGACGAAGATACCGCGATAAATCCGTTGGAAAAACTGGAAGTCATCCGGTACTTTACGCTGACCAATACCGGCTTGTATTGTCAGGCGGACTTCCGCAATCCGACCCGTAAAGCCATGCCCATGGCGGCAAGATTGTGCAACATGCCGATGCCCGGCAGCCGTTTCGGCGAAAATATCAAGCGTGATTTGGTGGTCAACGGAGCCAAAGCCGGTAATGATATAGACTCAATTTATCTGAAAAACGGTGTGGTATGCAGTTTTCTCAACAAACTGCCCCGGAAGCCCTGGGATGGCAAAAAGGCCGTTATTGCAGCTCAAGACGGCAGTCTGAAAGATGAATTGAGTGCCCAGATGCTCAATGGCGATGTCTGCGGTTTTTACAGTTGGATGAGCACCCGCAATAAATCCATGCGTACCATAGAATTTATAACCGGCGAAACTCCGCTGAAACCGGGCGAAAAACGCTCTTACCGCTGGAAAATAAGCCGATAGAAATAACAATATAAACTTTATAACGAAAGCAAATTTATGAAGAAACTTATGGTGTTATCTTCAACAATATTGTCAACTGCTGCTTTTTCCGCCTATGTGGATATTGCTCCGGCGGAGTTCCGCAGTTATAAAATCAATGAAAAGATCTCATTCCGTGTAGCGGCTTACGAAAGCGAAGGTAAACTGCTGAAATCCGGAACGTTTTCTCTGAAGGTTACAGAAGCCGGCAGCCGCAGGATCATGAAAGATTTGCCCGTTGATCTGTCGCAGAAAAATGATTTTACCTTTGAGGTGTCGCTTTCCCGCCCCGGCTTTATATTCGTATCGGCAAGCCCGCTCAAACTTGCCGGCGGCAAGACACTGAAATGGGAGTCAAAACCGTATGCCCCATACGGCGGAGCGGCGATTGAGCCGGAAAAAATCCAGCCGTCGGTGCCCCGTCCGGCAGACTTTGATAAGTTCTGGGCAAATGGCGTGGAAGAGTTCAAACAGGCAGAAGTCATTGTAACTCCGATGCCCAAAGCCCGCCGCAAAGGTTATGATGTATCGCGTGTGGAAGTGAAATTTCCGGGCGGACGCGGTTCGATAGACGGCTTTATGTCTATTCCGCAGGATCGCAGCCGGAAGTATCCGGCACAGATCGGCGTGCCGGGTGCCGGTGCCGGTGTCACCACCGTTACTCCCTATTACCGCGGCAACCAGCCGGCGATCGAAATCTGGATGAATGTGCATAAATTCCCGACCGCCAGCCATCCGGCAACGCAGAAAAAACGCTTTGATGAATACAATGAATCTCTGCCGGAAAAGAAATATTGTTATGCCAATGTGCATGACCGCGATAAATATTTCTTCCGCGATGTGTGGCTGGCGTTGAACCGTATGGTGGATTATGCTGCAGAATTAAAAGAGTTTGACGGCAGAAACTTTGCTTCGATCGGCAGCAGTCAGGGCGGCGGAACGGCAGTGGCAGTGGCTTATCTGAACAAGAAAATCTCCTGCCTGATCGTCAATGTGCCGGCTTTTTGCGATCACAGCGGCTGGAAAGCCCGCCGGACTTGCGGCTGGCCCAATGTGCATGTTGCCATGAAAGGCAAGGGCGATGAGGTAATGCCGTACTTTGACGCAGTAAACTTTGCCTCCGCGATCACGATCCCGGCATGGGTATCTGTCGGTTATGTGGATACAACCTGCCCGCCGAGTGGGGTTTACGCTATGTATAACCAGTTGAAAGGCAGAAAAACCATGTGCGATCTCTACCGTCTGGGACACGTTGTGCCAACTGATTTTTCCAAAAATATAAGAAAATTTTATCAGGCGGAATTTGGGGGAAAGAAGTAATAAAAACCTTCTTTCATTTGCAAAAACTCCAAGATAAGTGTATTGTATAAACAGTTGTAGGTCGTTGTTATTCAAATGAGAATAAAAATATAAAGGCTGTTTTATGAAAGGATTTTATCTTGTTGTATTCTGGGTGTTTGCAACCGCTCAAGTTCTGTCCGGCGGCAGTGTGGATGGCCGTGCTTTGTGGAAAAAATCTTTGCAGGGGCGGAAAAACCTTGCCGCCGGTAAAGTTTTGAGCTATTCGCCCGCTCCAAGTTATAGGCTGACAACCGATAAAAAAGATCCCTCCGATCTTACCGACGGCAAACTCTCCCAACGCCCCGGCGACCGTATATGGTTTGACCGCAATGCCGTCGGCTGGCGAACCAACGAAATATATATAACGCTGGATCTGGGAACGGAAAAGGATCTGGACAAGGCGGTTATCCGCACATTGGGCGGGGCTCCGCGTTTTTCATTTCCCAACAAGATCGAAAGTTTTGTTTCCAAAGACGGCAAACTCTGGCACCGTGCCGGAACTTTGAGCCATTTGCAGCCGGGGGAAATGGCACAGCACGACAATATCAATTTCTTTTATTACGATGAAAGTTCGCCTTCCTGTGTGCCGCTTTATTTGAATTTGCAAGCCGCCGCCCGCTATGTGCTGCTCAAGGTGACTGCCCGCGGATTTTTCTTTGCCGACGAAATGGCGGTGCTGGCTTCTGAAAACAAAACTGCACTCTTCAACGAGCCTTTCAAGCGTCCGGGCGAAGAGTTGCCGCTGACCGGATTTATCGCTAAAGTGCGTACCGGCAAACTGGCTTTGAGCAGCGAATTTTTTATGACGCAGTTTTTTGAGTTTTCCGATTTGCGGGCGAAAAAAAATAAAAAAAGCAAGATCGAGCTGGTGCTTGATCTGCCGGAAGCAGTGGAAGTGTATAACCCGCAGGGGAATTGGGTCGCCAGTAAAAACGGCGGCTTGATCCGCTGGAGCCGCCAGTTGGATGCAAACGATAAAAAATACAACAATACAGGTATTGTGCTTCGCAGTAAAGAAAAAAATCTTTCCGGCACCGCGTATGTATCTACCGCAGTTGACGGCAAACTGCAGTTTAAATCTGCTGTAAATATAGAAGTATTGCAATTCCCGGAATTTGAGCCGTTTGAAAAACTGCATGTCAGTCTGGCGTGGATCGGCGAGGATGTGCAGCGGTCCTGGCCGGATTTCTTTACGGTGTGGAAGCGTCTGGGGTTCAACACGGTAAGTGCATTCCCGCTGCACCGCAAAGGCGGCTACACGCCGGAAGTGCTGAAGTTTTTTGACGATGCCAGGAAAAATGATCTCAAAGTGATTTTGAATCTGTCGCCATTAAAAGAAATAGAACGCACCACTTTGAAAAGCAACCTTGCACAGCTTAAATGCATCGGCGGCAAAAAACCGTTCCTCATCTGTCCGGCATATTTCGGCGATGAGTGGCAGAAAGAGTGCGGCCGTTTGACCGGATATGTAAAACTGCTCAAGCCCAATTATGTCTTTTTTGATATAGAAGGCTGGGGCGAAGTCGAGAGCCGCACCGCTCAATGCAAACGCTGTAATCAGGGGGCGGAAAAAGCGGGGATCAGCCGCCGGGAATTTCTCTGGCAGTGCGGCAAAAAGCATGTAGAGGATTTGAAAAATGCAGTCGCCGCCGGCGCCGAAGCAGTCAATATTGCCATACCGAAAATCGGCTCATACGACCGCTCTCCGGCAAAACCGATCTATCAGATCACCCGTTTTACGGATGAATATCCGGCATATACTGATATGGCACAGCCGAGTTTATATGTGGCCGGCAATGCGGAAAAAGTTCACAACATCGTGCGGTTCTGTGCCGAAAAAATGAATTACAATAAAAAACTCATACCCTTTTTGACTGCCGGTACTTACGGTGAATTTGATCCGGAAAAAATCGAACCGATGGTATTGGAAAGTTTCCTCAACGGTTCCGGCGGCATAACCTATTTCAATTACCGTAACTTTGATACGCCGGAAGATTACTTCTATCACGCCCGGGCACTGTCGTATTTGCGCAAGTATGAAGATTTGATCGTTGAGGGCAAAATGCTTTCGCTCAAGATCGAACCGGTAAACGCAATCTATTCGGCCTTGCAGAGCAATAAAGAGATATTGCTTCTGGCGGGTAATTACAGCAAAAGCACGCCGAAAGTGAAGATCACCCTGCCGGGTAAAGCAGTTGAAATCACCGATGCAGTTACCAATAAATCACTGAAAGCTTCCGGTAATGAGCTTACGTTGGATATTCCGTCGGGCAAATACCGCCTTATATACATAAAGCTGTAATGTTCAGTATTGTGCTTTTATTAAACTTTTACCAATAAAAAAACACCCCGAAAGTCGTGTCCGGCTTTTGGGGTGAATTTTTCAGAATACCAACTTTTACAAGACAAATTTTACGCCTTTTACTTCGCCGAATTCTTTGCCGAGTTTATTCATTACTTCCCGGTTGGGTACAGTAACTGTTACATGGAAACTCTTATAACGCTGATTGCCGGAGGTGTTACCGATGGCAAACCGTTCGCTGTATTGATATTTTTCCAATACTTTATTGAGGTTCTCCAGCGTATCAGCAACGGTGGCATCGACCACAGCCCGGTAGCTCCATTCCACCGGAAAAATGATTTCCGGTTTACCCGGCTGAATGTCTTTGGGATTGAGCTTTATCATTGAGCGTACTCCTCTTTCCAATAGGGTGAAAGTTTACGCAAAGTGTTGATGATCGGAGGCAGTTTTTCGAGGATGAAATCCACCTCTTCAACCGTGTTGTAACGCGAGAACGAAAAGCGGATCGTGCCGTGTGCCGAGGTGTAAGGTATGCCCATGGCCCGCAATACATGCGATGGCTCCAGACTGCCGGTAGTACATGCACTGCCTGACGAGGCACAAATACCGAACTGATTCATCAGAAGCAAGATAGCTTCGCCTTCAATAAACTCAAAACTTACGCTGGAAGTATTGGGCAGTCTGGAACTTTTATCGCCGTTGATCTTAATGCGTGGTATCCGTGCCAGCAAACCGGCTTCCAACCGGTCGCGGAGCATGGCAAGGTATCTGACTTCTTCTGCCATATTTGCTTTGGCAAGTTCAGCGGCTTTGCCGAGAGCAACTATACTGGCAACATTTTCGGTGCCGCCCCGGCGTGCTTTTTCCTGATGACCGCCAACGATAAAGGGGCGGAATCTGATGCCGCGGCGGACATACAATACCCCGATGCCTTTGGGAGCGTGGAGTTTATGACCGGAACAGGAGAGCATATCGATCTGACTGTTTGCCAGGTCGATGGGTACTTTGCCGACCGCCTGCACCGCATCGGTGTGGAACAATGCACCGTACCGGTGAGCCATTTCAGCAATTTTTTCCACCGGATAGATGTTGCCGATCTCGTTATTTGCATACATTACGCTGACGACAGCAGTGTTGTCATCCAGAGCATTTTCCAGGGCTTCCAGATCAATTCTGCCGTCGCTGTCAACGGGAATGGTTTCAAAGATATAGCCGCGGCGTTCCAGCTCTCTGCCCAAATTCAATATGGCGGGGTGTTCGACTTTGCCGGCGATAACTTTTTTCCGTTCCGGATTGGTCAGCAATGCACTCCAGATGGCGGCGTTGTCGCTTTCCGTGCCGCAGGATGTAAAGATTATTTCGGTAGCTTCGCCATCGGGATTGCGGTGATCGGCATTCAACAGTTCAGCGACTTTCAGCCGGGCATTTTCCACATCTTTTGCCACACTGCCGCCGAAGGTGTGAATACTCCCCGGATTGCCGTAGTTGGTGGTCAGAAAAGGCAGCATTGCCTCCAACACTTCCGGAGCAACGGCAGTAGTGGCGTTGTTATCCACATATATGACAGACTCTCCGCTCATCAAATACTCTCCACGGTTAAATCGCTGCTGACAAACTCGCGGAGCTTATCCTGCACGGTGTATTTGAGCGTAACACCTGCCGACGGACAGCTTGAACATCTGCCGGTGAGCCGCACAATAACATTGCTGCCGTTGAGGTCAACCAGTTCAATACTGCCGCCATCATGTTCCAACAGCGGGCGGATCTCTTTATCAATGACTTCCTGTACGCGGAAAACCTTCTGCACGGTAGTAAGTTTGTTGAAATCATCCGGCGCCGGAGCGGCTTTCTCCGCCGGGGCATTGCTCCAGAGTTCATCCAGCACCCGCTGAATTTCGTCCAGACAACTGCCGCAGGCACCGCCGGCCTTGCAGAAATTGGTTATTTCGGAGGCTTTGTGCAGATTGTTCTGTTTGGCTACATTGCGGATCTTGGTATCGGTTACGCCGAAACATTTGCAGATGATTGCCCCTTCGTGATCGTCGCCGTTGTCAACGACTTCTTCGCCGCGGTAATTGGCGATTGCCGCCTGCAATGCTTCCATGCCCATGACCGAACAGTGCATTTTGGCTTCAGGCAGTTCGCCGAGGAGTGCCACAATATCCTGATTGGTCACTTTGGCGGCTTCTTCCAGAGTCATACCTTTAACGAGTTCAGTCAATGCCGAACTGGAGGCAATGGCACTGGCACAGCCGAAAGTCTTGAACTTGACATCGGCAATACGTCCGTTTTCATCAAGTTTGAAAGTCAGCTTGAGTGCGTCGCCGCAAGTTATATTGCCCACATCGCCCACGCCGTCGGGATTTTCCACCTCACCGACATTACGCGGATTGAGGAAGTGATCCATCACTTTTTCGTTATAATTCCACATGATTCAAGCCTTACTTGTAGAGTTCCAACTCTTTGTTGACCGCATCAACTACAACTGTATTGACAGCATCCAGAGCAATGCGTTCCGCATCGCGGCAGTCGCGGCGGCGGAATTCGACCGCATTTTCCGCCAGCGTTTTGGGCGATACCACCACGCGGAACGGTACGCCCAGCAAGTCGGCATCGCTGAACATAAAGCCGGGTTTTTCGCCCCGGTCGTCGAACAGGACTTCTACTCCGGCGGCTTGCAAATCGCTGTAAAGTTTATCGGCGGCGGTTTTCACATCTTCCTTGTCATAACCGATGGCAACGATTTCCACCTGCCACGGGGCAATGGAAATGGGCCAGATCGGACCGTAATCGTCGCAACTCTGCTCAATAACACTTGCCATGGCTCTGCCGACACCGATGCCGTAACAGCCCATGATCATCGGATTGCTCTTGCCGTTCACATCAAGGTAATTGCAGCCCATGGGCCTGGAATATTTGGTTCCCAGCTGGAAAATGTTCCCGACTTCGATGCCGCGTTCCATCTTCAACGGTTCACCGGTGAGCGGGCAGGGGTCGCCTTCCCGCACAGTGGCAATATCCGTTACGATAGAAGCCGTTGTATCGCAATCACGCTCGTAATTGAAGTTGATGTAGTGATAATCAGCTTCGTTGGCACCGACCACCAGATTGCCGGATTCGGCGGCGGAACGGTCAACGATCATCTTCATCTTTTTAGGATCAATGCCGATAATTGAGGCAAAACCCGGTACGCAGCCGGCGTTGCGGATGGATTCATCGTCGGCAAACTTCAGTTCCGGAGCCTGTGCGGCATTGGCAAGTTTGCTTTCGTTGACTTCAAAGTCGCCGCGGATCAAAGCACAGATAAGTTCGCCGGTGATGGCGTTCTGATAAAAGACCACTTTGCCGGTGTTTTCGGCTTTCACTTTCAGGAAATCAGCAACTTCTTCAATGGTTTTGCAGTTGGGGGTATGGACTTTTTCCAACGGCAGAGTTTCGGCAGGCTTTTCAAACTTCCATGCAGCCTTTGCCACTTCGCGGTTGGCACGGTAACTGCGGTCGGGCGAATAGAAAATGGTATCTTCGCCGCAATCGCAAAGGGCCATGAATTCGTGCGAAACCGCTCCGCCCATCATCCCGGAGTTCGCTTCGATGGAAAGCACATTTTTCATACCGAGCCGCCGGAAAATGCGTTCGTAGGCTTCATGACAGCGTTTGTAATATTTTTCCAGATCCGCCTGATCGGTGTGGAAGCTGTACGCATCTTTCATGGTGAATTCACGCACGCGGATAAGTCCGGCACGGGGGCGGGCTTCGTCGCGGTACTTGGTCTGGATCTGATAGAGCATGGCAGGGAGCTGCTTGTAGCTTGTAAGCTCGGTTCTCGCCAGATGCACTACGGCTTCTTCGTGGGTCATACCCAGAATCATAGGCTTGTTGTTGCGGTCGCGGAAACGCAGAAGTTCAGCCCCAACGCTGGCGTATCTGCCGGATTCTTCCCACAACTCTGCGGGAAGGACTACGGGCATAAGCACTTCCTGCCCGTCGATCTTGTTCATTTCTTCGCGGATGATCGCTTCGATTTTTTCGATAATTCTTTTACCGGTCGGCAAAAGCGAATAAATACCGGCGGAAACTGGCCGCACATAGCCGCCGCGGACCAGAAATTTATGACTGACAGTCTTGGCGTCTTTGGGATCTTCCTTGATCCGGCGGCCTACAAGTTTACTCAAACGCATAATATATTCTCCAAATGATTTTCAGTTAAAACCAATATAACATTGTAACCTGTATAATATACTATGCTTTAGTACTTTTAGCAATTTTTTTAAGGGGCAAATAGCAAAAATCCACACTTATCCGGAATGCTTTTGACATACCGGGCAAGTATGGATCGTATAGTCGGCAGGATCAGCGTGTTATTTCAATACTGCCAGAGCCGTATTCACATTGCCGAACGGGGCACTAACCTGCACTCCGGCAACTGCGTGACGGATCGCTTCTATACATTCGCGGGCAATGGCTATACCTTCGGCTTTCTGTTCATCCTTATCTATGCGTGAACCCATCCGCCGCATTATGCTGTCAGGCACGACCACGCCGGGTACTTCGGTACGCATGAATTCGGCATTACGCAAACTTGCCAGCGGCCACACTCCGGCGATTGCAGGCAAATGCAGATGCTCAATGCGTTTGAGGAAACTCAAAAGTTTTTCCGGATCAAAAACCGGCTGGGTAACAATAAAATCCGCCCCGGCTTCGGCTTTCTGACAGATCCGGCGGTATTCCCGCTCCTGATCTATGGCGTTGGGGTCAAGACCTACGCCGATCACTGCGGCAGTCTGCATTTTCAGCGAGCCGCCGCCGAGATCAATACCCATATTGAGCTTTTTCTGCATTTCGGTCATGCCGACGGCATCGACATCAAAGACCCCGCTGCTGGCAGGAAAGTTGCCCAGTTTGGGCGGGTCGCCGGTGATGAAAAGCAAGTTGCGGATCTTTTCGCACGCACAGCCTAAAAGTTCGCTCTGCAACCCGATCAGACTGCGGTCGCGGGCACAGACATGCAAAGTTGCTTCAATATCCACATTGTGCTGTATCTCCAAAGCGGTTATCATTGAAGATATGCGGCTGCTGGCACGCGGACCATCCGGCAGATTGATTATATCCACTCCGGCGGCGGCACATATCCGGGCTTTTTCTATAACGTTAGTCAAGTCAAATCCGCACGGCGGAGTTATTTCCACACATGTTATCCACTCTTTACCGGCCAATTTCCGCCCCAGTCTTGAGCGTTCTTTCAGCGGTATTTCCGGCATGGCCTCCACACCGGAAGCTATTTCGATGACCGGTTTGGCACTTGTTGCATTGCCCCGGGCAAAGGGGCGTACCGAACGAGCCATCTCTTTGATTTCCGCCGGGCCGATACCGCAGCAGCCGCCGATGCCTCTGGCACCCATATTGGCAAAACGCATGGCGTAAGTGGTAAAATATTCCGGACTGTTCATATACATCGTGCGGTTGTCGATTTTCCGCGGTTCTCCGGCGTTGGGCTGGATGACCCACGGCAATGAACTTGAACTGCGTACTTTTTCAAAACACTTGAGTGTGGCTTCCGGGCCGTTGCCGCAGTTCAAACCCAACGCCGCGGGCGGATTGGCTGTATCAAGCAATGTACTCAAAAGTTCGGCAAATGGTACTTTACTGTTTACGCCGCAAGCATCTTCATCCAGTGCAAAACTTGCCAGATAAGGTATTTCAAGCTCGTTTGAGAGCTTTGCCACTGCCTGCACATCCTCAATATTTTCCAGCGATTCAAAGATAATGAAATCTGCTCCGGCATGAGCGATAAACTTTGCCGGTGCGGCGATAAGTTCGTATCTGGGTGTGTTTTTATACGCTTCAGACAGTTCACCCGCCGGGCCTATGGAACCGGCTATGATTGTATCGCTGTGGGCAACTTTTTTTGCCAGTTTCACTGCACTTTCGCAAATATCCTGCAACTTGTCAGCCAGACCGAAGCGGGAGAGCTTATTGGCATTGGCACTGTAAGTATTGGTCGTAAGCACATCACAACCGCTGTCAAGATAACTCTGGTGGATACTCTGCACGGTATCGGCAGAAGTTATCACCAGATTTTCAAAACAGACATTGACAAAAAAGTTTTTCCGGTACAACTCTGTACCCATGGCTCCATCAAAGATCAGAAGATCCTTTTCCAGCCTTGCGGTCAAAAGATCCGTACTCATAGAACTTTTATCCCGTTATTTAAGTTTTTCTGCGAGTATATCGCTGACCAGTTTCGGGTTGGCTTTGCCTTTGGAGAGCTTCATGACTTGCCCCACGAGGAACTGCAATACTTTCGGATTGCCTGCTTTGTACTGTTCCACCTGTGCGGGGTTGGCGGCGATCGCCTGATCGACAAAACCTTCTACTGCACCGGCATCGCTGACCTGGGCAAGACCCTGTTCTTTGATGATCTCGTTGGCACCTTTGCCGGAGGTGAACATTTCTGAAAGCACATCTTTGCCGATCTTGCCGGAAATCGTGCCGCCATCGACCGCATTGACCAGTTCTGCCATATTTGCGGGCGTTACCGGCGATTCAGTTATATCCATACTTGCCGCCGAGAGTTCACGCAACAGTTCAGAGATGATCCAGTTGGCAAGTATTTTCGGGTTTTTGACCGACTTTGCCGCTTCATCAAAGTAAACTGCCAGATGGCGGTCGGCAGTGATAACACTTGCATCGTATTCTGTAAGTCCGCCTGCGACCAGTCTGGTACGCATGGCGGCGGGCAGTTCGGGCAGATTGGCTTTGAATTCTTCGATCTCTGCATCGGTAAAAGTTACCGGCATCAGGTCGGGATCGGGGAAATAACGGTAGTCGTGAGCCTGCTCTTTGGTACGCATAAGGTAGCTTTCGCCGGCGTCGTCGTTCCAGCCTCTGGTTTCCTGCCGCAGGGTGTGTCCGGCATCGAGTTCCTGTGCCTGACGCCACATTTCGTATTCAATGGCACGGTGGACGGCACGGAAACTGTTGAGGTTTTTCAATTCGATCTTGGTGCCGAAGGGATCGCTGGAACTCTTACGCAGAGAAATATTCACATCGCAGCGCATCTGACCTTTTTCCATATCGCAATCGCTGATATTGCCGTACTGCATTATCTCTTTGAGCGTGGTCAGGTAGGCGTATGCTTCGTCAGCGGTACGCATATCCGGTTCGGAAACGATCTCAATAAGCGGCACCCCCGCACGGTTGTAGTCTGCACCGCTGGCTCCGCGGGTATGGCTTAACTTGGCGGGGTCTTCTTCCAGATGGATGCGGGTTATGCCGATGCGTTTGGCGGGCAGTTCATCGCCGGAAAAACCTTTGACGCCTTCGCCGCCGACATTGATGCACCCATCAGTACAGAACGGCATATCGTACTGGCTGATCTGGTAGTTTTTGGGCAAATCCGGATAAAAATAACTTTTGCGGTCAAACTTGCTGAAACGGGCGATTTCGCACTCCGTAAGCAACCCGGCGATGACTGCCTTGCGGATGGCTTCTTTGTTGGGTACGGGCAGAGTGCCGGGATAGCCCATGCAGACCGGGCAGGTGTGGGTATTGGGTTCCGCACCGAAAGTATTGGCACATGAACAGAACATCTTGCTGGCAGTGCGTACCTGACAATGCACTTCCAAACCGATAACAGCTTCGTAATTTGACATGAGAAAACCCTTGATTTATTGTTGTAATTTATATACTTGAAAGTAATATACACCCAAGAATAATTTTTGCAACCGGACTTGACTTTTTTTCCAGCAATGTTATATTCAGTTATGACATCATATTATTTTTTACTGCATAGGAGGAGAACATATTATGTTTTGGGTGTCGATCATTTCGTTTGTGCTTTTTACCGGTCTGGTGGCTTTGGGTACTTACCTGATCTGCCGTAAACAGGAGAGTTCTTCGCGGGATGGATTTTTTCTGGCGGGCCGCAGTCTGACTTTTCCGGTGATCGCCGGGTCTTTGCTGCTGACCAATCTTTCGACCGAACAGATGGTGGGATTGAACGGTTCGGCATTCAAAGAAGGCATGGCAGTCATGGCGTGGGAAGTGGTGGCTGTAGTGGCTCTGGTATTGATGGCACTGTGGTTTCTGCCCAAATTTCTTAAAGGCGGGATCACGACGGTGCCGGAATTTTTGCGGAGAAGATTTGACGGGGTGACAGCTTCGATCTGCAATGGAGTGTTTCTGCTCTCTTACGCAGTAATACTGCTGCCGATCATTCTTTATACCGGAGCAAGAGGAATGATCGACATATTGGATCTCGGTCAGCTTATCGGAGTGCAGAATGAGGTCGCTCAACTCTATATGCTCGTGATCGCAGTGGCACTTATCGGGGGAGCTTATGCTCTCTGCGGCGGTCTGAATTCCTGCGCGGTATCTGATACTTTGAACGGCATCGGGCTGTTTATCGGCGGATTTCTTATCAGTTTTTACGCGTTTTCGGCGTTGGGCGATGGCGAATTTGCCAAAGGAGTACAAACATTTTTTGCCGAAGGCGGCGAACGCAACAACAGTATCGGAGCCAACGACAGCGAGGCTCCGTTCTTCGGACTTTTTACAGGCATATTGCTTATTCATACCTTTTACTGGTGTACCAATCAACAGATAATTCAGCGTACACTGGGTGCCAAAAGCCTTGCCGAAGGTCAGAAAGGCGTACTGCTTACCGGAGCATTCAAACTGCTGGGCCCGCTTTATCTGGTGATCCCGGGAGTTATTGCCGCCATGCTTTTCATGAAAGGCTCGCTGAATATACCGCTGAATGCCAACGGCATGGCGGTTTCCGACAAAGCATACGGAGCTTTGGTCAACATGGTACTGCCGGCACCGTTGAAGGGATTTTTTGCCGCAGTTCTGCTGGGGGCGATCCTTTCGAGCTACAACTCGGTACTCAACAGTACATGCACGCTCTTCAGTCTGGATATTTACAAACGCTGGATAAACAAATCCGCCGATGACCGCAAAGTGGTCAAAATGGGTCAGATATTCGGTTTTCTGGTGGCAGCAGCATCCGTAATAATCGCACCGATGCTGATGAATGCCGGAAGCATTTTCGGGTATTTGCAGAGCATGAACGGTCTGACTTTTATTCCGCTGCTGGCTGTAGTGGTGGCGGCAATGACCACGCGTTATGTTCCGGCAAAAGCTGCCAATACGGTGCTTATCGGGGGGATCATACTCAATGCGCTGGGCTATTTTGTCAAGCCGTTCAGTGACTGGGCGGGAGTCATCGGGCAGTTTCACTTTGTAGCAATAGTCTTTGTGCTGATGCTGCTGGCAATGGTGATCTGGGGTAAGATAGCACCGCGGGAAACGCCTTATGAAGAATACAACGCCAATGTTATTGATATGACTCCGTGGAAATACGCCAGAGCTGCCGCCGTGATACTGCTGGTGGTGATAAGTTTGATTTATGCCTCATTGGCTGATTTTTCGGTGTTCAAAAAAGGCAAACCGGCATATCCGGCGTATCAGGCAAAAACTGTAAAAACCGGCAAATGATATTAAGCGTGGCATAACGAAAGCAGAAGCGTCAAGCGGCTGTTGGCGGGCATTGCCCGCCAACCATACTTTCCCATATCTATCGCGGTGGCAGACAGGTGTCCGCCCTGCGGCACCATAATGTATGCAAAGAGTGTTATTTTCAGACGGTCGTTATTGCCCGGAAACGGGGGTAATGTATGCCGGGAGCTTTGCTCAAGCGTACTTTTACGGTTTTATGCCCCGATGGAATTGCCAATTCTGCTGTGCCGTTGCGGTCAAAGCTGGCGATGGTTTTGCCGCTGTTGTTTATTTCTGCAACAAACTTATCGGTTTCAGCAGTATCGCCGTATATCAGCAGTTTGCCCGCTTTTGCCGGACAGTTCAGAGTCATTTCTATATAACCATTGGGGAAAACCGTATTGCCGGCGTAGCGGAAAAATTCGCCGTTTTCCTGACTTACATGACTGGCATGCATGTAGCGGCATATCCGCCATTCGTCGGTTATCACGCCGCAGATAATGCTGTCAAAAGCATTGTTGGTGTATTTTTTACGCATGGAAAATTCAACGGCGTATTCTTCCTGCAGCAAGCCGAATATGGCGTAAAACGGTTTAAGATAAATCGTTTCCACATCCGAAGCCGCAAAGAACAGGTGTTTATCCAATCCGTTGACAAATCCGGTGTTTTTTATATTTGCCTGACTCAAATCGTATCCGGCAAGACGGCTCAACTCTGCTTTGCCGCAAGTTACGGCATCGTTCAATTTTGCGGCATTTTCGTTGCCGGATTCCATATCGTCAAAATAAGCACAGATTATCTTGCAGAGCCAGAGAAACGCCGTAGATGCCACATGTGCATTTTGCCAGACTCTTTTACGCCATAAGTATTCAGCTTCCCAGCCGGGTTCGACCGGAAGAGCGGCTAAAAGTTTCAGGGCTTTTTCTGCGATGGTGCATGCTTCTTCTTTTTCTTTTAATATGGCATCGCGGCCGGGAGTTCTGTTCTGGTGCAGGATCGACCAAACGCCTCTGCCATTGGCAAGGTCAACATTGTTTTTGAATACCGCAAAAATAAACCCCGCTTTCAGATATTTGGTCGTATATTGACTGGGGAACTGGTGAAAGGTTACATTGCCGTCAATAAAATTGGTCTTTTTAACGAGTTCAAAACCCTCCAGACCAAGTTGATGAAAGGCTTGCCGGGCGGATGCCGGGGCGTGTTTTTCGAGCCACTCGCGGCGAATATCTGCGGCAGTAACACTTTTGTCATCAATGGCACGCTCGTAAGCGTACAGATTTATTTCGTAACAATCAAAAATACGGTTGCCGATGCGGTCGAGCCGGAGGGTGTAACGGTCAACATTTTTGGTTTGACCGGTGCGGACATATTTTACAATATTTTCCACATTTTCCGCCGGGAGCATACCTGCACCCAGAAATTCGCCCAGACAGTCGCACTCGGCTCCGAGTTTGGCACCGGGGAGCTTTTTCAAAAAGGGATTGACCGGCAGAAACGGGTCAAAGTCGTAGGGGGTGATCTTGGTTTCGATCTCAAAACCGAATTCTTTTGCCGCTTCAGCTGCCCCATTTAAAATATCTTCGTAATCTTTGGCGATCGAACCGAACGAACGCAGGATAAAGCGTTTGCGGCGTTTTTGCAATTCCTCTGCAAAAATATGCACCATGCGGTCAACGACTTTCTGCGGCGGGAATTTTTCAGTATTGCTGTTGTGGATGACCGAGTAAGTTGCTTCGGTCAAGGTCAGAACAATGCCGTCAAGTTCCGGCAACGCTTTGAAAGTGGAATCTATCTTGTAACGGAGCAGTTCTTCGTACGCTTTGCCCAACAGATCAAATTCGCCGTTTTCATCGAGCAGAGCCGGCAGATCATTGAGCAAGCCTTCCGGAACCATTGCTTCGCGGTGCCAGTAAACTACCGGTTTGTTGATGCTGTGGGCAAGATTGATGATTTCGCGGAGCTTTTTCTGATTGTCTGCAATGCCCGCAAGGTCGATATGTTTGTGGGTTTCCGGGTAGTCTTTGTAATCGGTCAGACCATCCATGCCGCCGAGGTCGCTGTGACATTCGGCACATATTTCAAAACTGTCCACCCGGTATTCAGAAGCCTTGCTGACTGCTTTTTTCATATATTCAACATCCAATGCCGTAGGGTGCATCAGACTCCAGGTGATTTCTGCTTTTGCCATAAAAAACATCCTTGATTCAGAATTTGAAAGTGTTCTCATAATATAGCATTTCAAAAAACAAATACAAGTTGTTCCCCGGCGGTGCGGCTGTATTTTACAAAAAACGGCAGACGGGATTTGAAAACTCGTATTTTCAGCATGTATCAACAAGCCAACAGAGGTAAATATCTTCACTCTTCAAGCCGGATGTAGAGCAGACAATGTTGCCAATAGACTGTTCCGGCGATATTTTGTATCACTTTTTTGCAAATTCAAGTTGCATTATATTTGAAATTACGGGGTTTTAATATAAATTATATTCAACAGCAGGTGCATAGAGCATCTCTGTAAAAAATATTTGAGGTAAAAAACAAAAAAATAACCGGATAAAAGATTTGGCAAACTGATTGTAAACGTCCTCATCAAAACTGCAACTTAAAAGATGGCGTAAACAAATCCATTTTTGGAATCGGTGTGCCCAAACCGTGTGGTTTGGCACATTTCGATCTTGTGTGGATTTGTTGCGTTGTTGCAGACGTAGATGAGGGCACTTTTTCGGAATGTGCCTTTTTTTATTCTGTAAGGATGAACAGCATGGATAAGTACGCCGGATTGAATAATGCGGATATTGACTCTTTGGAACAATGCCTGAAAAAAGAAGCCGAATGCCGCGATTTGTGGATACGGGCAATACGGTTTACCCCGCAGTTGGCTGCCCATTGCCGCCGCTGGAGCGAATTTACCACGCTGGAGTGGGTCAGATTGATTACCGACAACATCCAATTTGCCGGGATCGCACCATTGCATAAATTCAGTTATATTGAATGGTGTTTTTTGCTGGAAGAACAACCGTCACTTATAGATCGCTGTCCGGTAATTGATAAAATACCGGAAATGCTTTGGGGGGAGTTGGTGAAAAAACAACCCCATCTGAAAAAATACAGAACAAACTCTCAAACTGAAAAGCAGCAGTAATGCCCCGTCATCTTGCAAGCGTAATTATAGAAAATAATACAACGTCCACCCCGCAACCTAATTTTATAAAAAACGGCAGACGGGATTTGAAAACTCGTATTTTCAGTATGTATCAACAAGCCAACAGAGGTAAATATCTTCACTCTTCAAGCCGGATATAGAGCAGACAATGTTGCCAATAGACTGTTCCGGCGATATTTTGTATCACTTTTTTGCAAATTCAAGTTGCATTATATTTGAAATTACGGGGTTTTAATATAAATTATATTCAACAGCAGGTGCATAGAGCATCTCTGTAAAAAATATTTGAGGTAAAAAACAAAAAAATAACCGGATAAAAGATTTGGCAAACTGATTGTAAACGTCCTCATCAAAACTGCAACTTAAAAGATGGCGTAAACAAATCCATTTTTGGAATCGGTGTGCCCAAACCGTGTGGTTTGGCACATTTCGATCTTGTGTGGATTTGTTGCGTTGTTGCAGACGTAGATGAGGGCACTTTTTCGGAATGTGCCTTTTTTTATTCTGTAAGGATGAACAGCATGGATAAGTACGCCGGATTGAATAATGCGGATATTGACTCTTTGGAACAATGCCTGAAAAAAGAAGCCGAATGCCGCGATTTGTGGATACGGGCAATACGGTTTACCCCGCAGTTGGCTGCCCATTGCCGCCGCTGGAGCGAATTTACCACGCTGGAGTGGGTCAGATTGATTACCGACAACATCCAATTTGCCGGGATCGCACCATTGCATAAATTCAGTTATATTGAATGGTGTTTTTTGCTGGAAGAACAACCGTCACTTATAGATCGCTGTCCGGTAATTGATAAAATACCGGAAATGCTTTGGGGGGAGTTGGTGAAAAAACAACCCCATCTGAAAAAATACAGAACAAACTCTCAAACTGAAAAGCAGCAGTAATGCCCCGTCATCTTGCAAGCGTAATTATAGAAAATAATACAACGTCCACCCCGCAACCTATTTTATAAAAAACGGCAGATGGGATTTGAAAACTCGTATTTTCAGCTTATATTAATAAGTTAAGGTGATTTCCAACCACCTCAACTGAATATGTACTGTATAATGGAGATTTTTTATCGGCATGACGGGCAACTCAACAATACCGCACCGGTTGGTGTTTTTAACGGTCAACAGTTCTTTTTCGCACTCATCGCTTGCGTTGCCGTTATTGCACAGTGCCTGCCGGGAGCTCCCCAACTGGGAGTGGCTGCGTTATGATATGACCATTGCCAGCGATGTGATGACTGCCGTGCGTGATATAGCCTCTTTGCAGTGCGATCTGCTGGCAACTGATCTCTATTTATTCAACCGCCATACGGCAATGGATGTTTTACAGCGTTTTCATGTTATTGCTCCGGAGTGCCGCATTGCAGTCGGCGGCCCGGAGTGCCTGGGCGAAGGGGCGGAAGAGCTGTTGCGTCAACACCCGTATTTAGACCGGATCTTCCGTGGCGAGGGAGAAGAGATTTTCCGCGATTATCTTGAAAATTTTGACGATCCATCCGGCGATCCGGCAGTGATCGTGCCACCTGACGGCAATGCAGTGTATGCAAATTGGGCATCAAGTCCATATCCGGCAGAAGATGTATTTTTTGTTGCCGATAAACCTTTTGTGCAGATCGAAACTTCGCGGGGATGCCCCATGAAGTGCTTTTACTGCACCAGCGGCAATACCCATATAAGATACCGCAGTATAGAACAAGTGCAAGCCGAGCTGCAGATGCTTGCCGGTAAAGGAGTTAAAGAAGTACGGATACTTGACCGCACATTCAATCTGCCGCAAAGCCGTGCGGTGGAGCTGTTACAGCTTTTCCGCCGGGAGTTTCCGGCAATAAAGTTCCATCTGGAACTGCATCCGCAATTTCTGGATAAACCGTTGCGGACAGAACTTGCCCAGGCTCGGCCGGGGCAACTGCATATTGAAGCGGGTATCCAGTGTCTTGATCCGGCAGTGCAGAATTTTTCCGGACGCTGCAGTGATACAGAAAAACTGCTGGATGGTTTGAAATATCTTTGCGAACAGCAATCATTCGTTACCCATGCCGATCTGCTGGCAGGCTTGCCAGGTCAGCGTTGGGAAAATATCATAGCCGATACCGCCAAACTCATGCAGTTGAACACCGCCGAAATACAGTTGGAAGTATTAAAAGCTCTGCCGGGTACTCCGTTGCGTTCGGTCGCCGATGCTCACGGTATAAAGTATAACCCTTCTGCACCATACGATGTAATGCAGAGCAATACCATGAGTATGGAGCAAATACAGTACGCACGCGATCTCTCCCGCTTGCTGGATATAACTTACAATCACCATTTTCTGCACAGCACGGTATGGCTGATGAACCGCGACTGCCCGGATATGGTGCGGAAGCTGTTGGAGTTTTTCCACGCTGCCGGAGGCAGTTCCACTGTGTTGTGGGATTTGAAAAAAAGGTTCCTTTTCCTGCTGGATTTCTGCCAGACTTATCAGCTTGCCGATGCCCGGCGGCAGTTGGCGTGGCAATGGCTGTTGGCAGGTTATCCGCAACAGCAGGGCCCGGATGAATACAGCTGTAAAGAACCGGCAATTCCGGGTAATGCAGAATATATTTCCGGTAATCTGGAGGCCGCCGGAGCCAGAGAGAGCCGTTATTGGAGTTTTGTTATTTCCGGCAAAAAATATTTTCTGGCATACAACCGGCAATATGCGTTGAACCGTCCGGCGGCAATCTGGGTGCTGGATAAAGCTGATACAACCAAAGTTCAGGGGGATTGAAATGCTTTTTAACAGTTATGAATTTATTTTTTGTTTTTTACCGGCGTTTCTCATAATCTTTTACGCCGCGTTGCGTTATTGCAATCTTAAAACGGCACTGACGGCGATAGTGGGCGCTTCGTTTTTCTTTTACGGTTTCTGGAATCCGCCGTATCTGCTTCTGCTGATTTTATCCATAGTATTGAACTACACCGGATACCGGCTGGTTCTTGGGTTCAAAAACCGGGGAAACAGTAAAAAAGCCAAGATCACCGCCGGGATCGTGATTGCTCTTGATCTGCTTTCGATCGGGTATTTCAAATATTTCAACTTTATAGTAAGCAATCTGGCGGCATTGCTGAATATAAAATTTGCCCCGTACTGTATATTTCTGCCGCTGGGAATATCGTTTTTCACCTTTCAGAGCATAGCTTTTGTGCTGGATGCGTTAAAACAGGAAAAAGCTGAACTGAAAAACTGTTCATTGCTGGAATTTGCCGCGTTCATATCATTTTTTCCCCAGCTTATAGCCGGGCCTATCGTTCACGCTCATGAGCTTATACCGCAGTTGCGGGAAAAAGAGAGATTGAAATTTTCCCGCGAAAACATGGCAGAGGGTTTTACTATATTTTTTATCGGTCTGGCTAAAAAAATATTGATTGCCGATACGCTCTCGCCTTATGCCAATGAAATATTCAACGCCGCCCAATCCGGCGGCACAATTACCTTTTTTGAGGCACTTTACGGCATGTTGGCTTATTCTTTACAGCTTTACTTTGATTTTTCCGGCTACTCGGATATGGCTTACGGTCTGGCATTGCTGATCGGTATCAAACTGCCGGTAAACTTCAATTCGCCCTACAAGGCACACAGTCTGGTGGAGTTCTGGAGCCGCTGGCATATAACGCTTTCGAGATTTCTCAAAGATTATGTATATATACCCTTCGGCGGCAACCGGTTCGGCACATTCAAACGCTTCCGTAACCTGCTGGCTACCATGCTTATCGGCGGTATATGGCACGGTGCGGGCTGGACTTTTATTGTCTGGGGCGGTATGCACGGAGCGGGGCTGATAATCAACCATGCCTGGAAGATGTTGTGCGATAAATATCAACGGCTGGCAAAGTTCCGCGGATCGGTATTCTGGACAGTGGCGGCATCGGTGCTGACATTGATATTTGTATTTGCCGCATGGATCGTCTTCCGCTCGGAAAACTGGACGGGGGTAAAGATGATGTTCCGCGGTATCTGCGGTTTGAATGGAGCTGTTCTGCCGGAACCGATACTCAAACTGCTGCCGGGATTTGTCCGGAATATTGTATCATCGTCCAGCAGTATGACACTGCTGGGCAACGGTTCGCTTATGAGATTTTTCAGCGAAAGCGTGCTGATTTTCGGCAGTTTGCTGTTGGCTGTTTTCGGCAGGAATGTTTATGAGATGCCGAAAAAAATGAAATATGCGATCATAATTGCGGCATTTTACTTTGTATTGCAGAGATTGCTGTTTGCCGTGGAGCAGACCGAGTTTTTGTACTTTCAATTTTAAGCGGGGAGTTATTGCAGAATGCGACTTAAATATATAATCATATCGGCAGTGATCTCGTTGTTGATCTGGAGTGTGTTGTTTCTTTTTGTACTGAAAAAAGAACTGACCGTAGGTTTGTATAAAGAACTGTTTGATTTGAAAACCGCTCATGCGGAAAAATCTGCATCGCCCCGCTTTTTCATTATAGCCGGCAGTAACGGATTTTATTCGCATGATGCCGAAACCTTTGAAAAAATGCTGGGATTGCCCGCAACCAATCTTTCGGTGGCGGTGATGTTTTCGCTGGACTATCTGCTGGAGCGTTACCGGGGATTGCTGAAAAGCGGCGATGTGGTTTATCTGCCGCTGGAATATGTAAATTACAATGGCAAACATATCAACGGCTCTTTCGGCGATGTATATGATATAACCATCGAAAAGAATTTCAGCAAACTGACGCTCAAAAGGTTCTGCAACTGCTTCGGAATGTTTGATATACCATATTTTATCGAGTCCGTCGGCGAAAATCTTCTGGTTGCCGCGGGATTCAAGCCGCTGGTAACAGCCGGTTCGCTGACTCCTTACGGCGATATAGCAGACAATACCCGGCAAGCGGCTGAAAATTACCGGAATTTTATCAATTCCATTCCTCCGGCAAGCGTAAAGTTTACATGTGCAAATTCGGCAATCAAAAAATTTCTGCAATATGCGGCAGATAAAAACATAACCGTGATCGGCGGCTTGCCGACAACTTTTGATGATACAAAAATACCGCCGGAAGTTCAACACAGCATAGAAAAAACTTTTACCGGCAACGGGGCATTTTTTATAACTGCCCCCAACCGGAGCCTCTACCCCCGGGAAGATTTTTTCGATACCAGTTATCACTTGCATCGTACCGGGCAGATAAAACACTCCGGGATCATTGCCGGGGAAATGCTGAAAAAATACCCGGAGCTTTTCCCGCAAGGCAGAAAGTAAATCCCTCTCTATCGGCAGAAAAATCCGGAATATATGTTCTGCTGTGAAAAAAAATCATTGATCGCTTGCATTATATCCAATGCAGGTTATATTAGATTCAGTTTCCTGAATAACAAACAGTTTCATAACGGAGGGAAAAATGTGTAAACTATCTGAAGATGCTTCCATGCGGTGTAAATCATTTATTTTCGGTCAGCTTGCTTTGACAGCAAATTGGATTTTGTTTGTGCTGGCTCTGCTGCTTGCGGCATGGGTTCCGGAAAAAGTGATTACTTCCAGAGCGATTTGTCTGGGGTACTTTTTGCTGATAACCGTTTGCTGGGCATTTTATTTTATAACTTACATCGGGAGCTGGATTCAGAAAAAATACAGCGATAAACCAATTCTTCAGTGGCTTTATGTGGGCGGCAGTACGGCGGTTATTGCACTGTCGATACTCTTTTGCGTGTGGGCACTGCCGGTCATTCTGATTACATTGCCTTTGCTGATCTGCGGCAGCCGCAGCGGTAAAACCGCTTTATTGGGGGTGATTGCCGGTATCGGCGAATTTGCCGCGTTGTGCTGTACGGTTCTGCTGGCACTGCTGCTGAAAGCTCTGCTCTTGGGCGAATGGGAATTTGCCGGAATCCCATTCCGCTGTGATATGGTCATGCTGATCGGCGGCGTGCTGGCTCTGGCGGGAATGTTCGCCCGCGGCAGGATGCTTGCCGGAGATGATTGGACAATCAGAAGTGCCATGAAAAAACCACTGGTAATAATCATCTGGAGTGTTACGATCATTTCGGTCATCGGTACATTTATTGCCGACCATGTGCAGAAAAATATATTGGAAAAGGTGCGTAAAGAAGCCGAAATCACCTTCAATGGTGAACTCTCTGCTGATGGCATGAAAAAAGTGCTGCAAGCCAACAGAAAAACGGATGCCGCTTTTTACGACAAACTTGATGATTTAACTCGCAAAATCAATAAATCAATGCGGTTTAAACGCGGCGGAAAAGGCAAGAAATTAGCCAAACCTACCGCTGAAGAGTTGAAAAAGCGTCAGGAAAACTTTGTAAAAAATGCCGCACTTTATGCCGGGCTGAACAAACTTGTTGCCGGCGAAATACCCGCTTACCCGGCGGAATGTAAAGATGGCTCGTTGATACAAGTCAAACCGTTCCACTACCGCATACTCCGCAGTGCATCTTTTGCCTTGCTTACGCAAATGCGTTATGATCCGGAGAATATCGTAAAATATTCCGAACTCTATTTCAAGCTGGTCAACAGCTCTGACGGCACGGCATCGGCACTGGCAATGCAGAACAGAATGGTCAAATTCTGGTGCAAAACAGTTGCCGGATTGAAAAACAGCGGAAAAATTTCCGGCAAAGATTTCAAATCTTTGCAGACATTGGCAAAACTTCAGGCGGAAAAGTCCGATATTGCCGGCAGACTCAAAAAACTTGCTTATGTCGAGGCAATCTTTGCCTACGATCTCTACCGGGCCCACAACCTTACCACGATAGCCGCGACCGGAGCGTATTTCAAATACGACCGTACCGAAGCGTTACGCAGTTTGACCGCTTATGCCAAAACCGGCAATATGACCGTTCCGCAACGCGGGATCGCCAAAATGCTGACTGTACCGTTTGAGGCGTTCAGTCAGCAGTATGAAGAAATGAAAGCCGAACTCAACGAGCTCTGAACCAAAACATTATCTTAAACTTGAATGGCATTTATCTTTTTGCGGTGCAAAAAGATAAATGCCGCGAAAAGGTTTTCCGCCTTCGCTAAAGCTACGGCGGACAAGGGAAAAGGGTGATGGGGTTCCGCCGTCGCATAAAGCTATGGCGGGACAAGTTGTTACAGCGGGAAAGAACCTTTCCTGAAAAGGTTTTTCCCGCTTCCCCAAGTCCAATTATCACCTTTTACATAGCCTGCTTTATGCTGGCCGCGGAGCCGCGTTTGTAGTGCGGCGTTTTAGCCGGGGCGAGTTTGTGCGGCACGGCGTCGTAGAAGCATTGTCCCACTACCAGGAGTTCGGTGTGTTTAACGGACTTGCTTTCGCTGCTGAACAAATAGCCTAAATATGGTATATCCATCAACCAGGGTATGCCGGAACGACTGGTTACTTCCGCTTGTTTTTTCAGTCCGCCGATGGCAAACTCCCTTACGCCGTAGGGCAGACTTACATCTTGCACAATGGTACTGCCGGGAGCTATGCGGGGTGCTCCGTTGGATTGAAAACCCAGCAGACTGGTATTGGTCAAAGTTACGGAAAAGCGTGTTTCATCCAAGCCGATGGCGGTGTTGGTTATCTGCATGGAAAAGCCGAAATTCTGCGAAAGTGCTGTAAGCTGCTGATTGCCTTTGCCCACCCGCAACGGTTCATTTTCGGCGATTTCCTTACCGACGACCGAACCTATGATGTTGTTCAAAAGCTCATAAGCCCCAACCCCGGTATTTGGGAAAAGCGTTTCGCCGGTCGATTTGGGTACCGGCTTGGAGGTATCCACATAAAATATATGCGTCAGGCGTTCCAGTGAAGCCGTGGTGCTGTTGCGGAGGGCGATTTCGCCGGAAAGCATGACTTTGGCTTTGCCGATCGAAGTGAGAAAATCAATGTAACGGCTGTTCCATTTGGGGTTGAAGTTGTAAAAACTGGAGTGTTCACTGCCTGCGGCCTGACTTAAACCGCTTGCATCGTACAAAGCGTTCCAGTTGTTGCGGTATCTGCCGCCGCCGGAAAAGAAATCAGTGCCCTGATTGTTTTTCCACGCCTGGAAATCTATACCGAGTTTATCGTCGTTTTCGCTGTCGATTTCGTAAACAGTTATCTTGATACGCACCTGCGGGATGGGGACATCGTACTTTTCGAGCATGGCGGCGATATTTGCCGCTGAATAATTTTCCACATCAAATATCAGCCAGTTCAGAACCGGATCATACGCCACCAGATCCTGCCCCTGCCATAATTCAGTTACATCGCTTATATTCATACCCACATTCTGTATGAGCGGCTGTAAATTCCTTGCCGGAACAAATTTGGGCATGTAGATGAAAAACGGATTGCCGTAACTGATCGCTCCCAGTGCCGGATCGTCCAGAGTCTTTATCAATGTATCAATACCCATGCCGTTGGGGTGATCTTTGAAACGGTATTCTTCGGCACTGACCAGCAAAAGCCCGGTGCCGTCGGCAAATTTCAAACACTCCACCGCGGTATTGCTGCCGAGCTGGGCGGCGGGATTGTACCCCGGCTGGGCGTTGACTGTATTCAATACCGGACTGGTCACAGTGCTGGTAACGCTTTGAGTGGCAGTACCGAGATTGTTCTGTACGGTGTTTTGCGTGTTGGCGGGGTATTGCTGAACCAGCGAAGTATTGCCGACGCGTTTGCTCTGCACCATCTGCCGGAGATAATCGCGGAAGTTGTAGGCATCGACATTCTTTACATGATAGGTTTTGGTGATTACGCGGGGGTCGTTGTTGTCGCGGATAAAATGGATGGCATCGGCATTTTCTTTGAGCTGAACGATTATTCTGGCATCGACTCTGGTGCTGTCATAACCGCCGGTGTTGCCGGTGTTGCTGTCGCGTGGGATACCGGGGATCTCTGCACCGCTCAACAGTATGCCGCAAAAAACAGTTCCGGCCGGGAGAATGGTTTTGAAAATGGATTTTTTCAACATAATACGACCTCATTTTTCCAATGTAAAAAGTTTGCCGCTGGCAAATTGATGCTCTTCGGCAGTGTTGAGCAAGCGTGGCAATATAGAAAGATAAAGCCGGCAGTTTTCTTTCTGAACAGTTGTAGTGCTGAAGAGGTATTTCAGTATAGGTATTTGCGAAAGAAACGGTACACCGATGACCTGTTCGACTTCCTGCTGGCAATCCCATTGACCGAGAATGAACTCTTTATTAAGATCCAGCAGTACACTCGAACTCATACTGTCGGTACTGACCAGTTCTTCGCCGGTGTTGCTGCGTTCCAGCACGGTGGCACTCTGAATACTGTAATGAAAAAACACCGTGCCGGGGTATTGGTTGTAACTGCCAGGTTTATAGGGCTTTACTGAAAAAATTTCTTCTTTTGAGTATCCGGCCTGACTGGTTCCGTAATGGATATTTACTATGGGCTGGTCTATCCTTAAATAAAGCTGGTTGAACCCTTCGGGCAAATTAAGGTTGCTGACGGTTACCGAAGTTATATCGTTGTTGCTCTTTACAATATTCTGCAGCTGGGGATTGAAATACACTGCGTAACTCTGACTGTCGGAATTGGATACCGAAAGCATGGCACTGTTGACCACTTTTGCATTGCCCTTTTGAGCGAGCATCCGGATGAAACTTGCATCAAACTGCGGAGCAACCAGAAAGCCGCCCACCGGGCCGGAGATGGCTGTCAACGCCGCCGAGCCGCCGGAACTCAAGCTGAAGGCATCGAATGCGGTCTGAAAGATGTTCAAGCCGGGACCGTTTTTCCACGCCAGATATTCAATGCCCAGATCACGCAGCAGACTTTCACGCACTTCGTAGAGTTTCAGCTCAAAGACGATCTGCGGTGCGGGCCGGTCGATGAAGGTGAGGAATTCAAAGACAAACGGAGTATTGGAGCTGTTGTCTTTCCAATATATCTGGTTGGAATTCTGGTCATAAGCGTAAACCGCTCCCGCCGGACCGGTACCGATAACGGAATTGACCAGCACATTGACCAGGCCTTCGCCGGAACGGTATTTGGGCTGATAAACAGCTCGGGTGATGCCGGTACCGCGGATGATGTCGCCGGGAGTTTTGCCGCCGATTTGTATATTGCGGTCAACTTTGGCCACAAAGTCATCCACATAAGGCATCATTTCCACCGGACAGGTTACGGTCAATATCTGTTCGTTGTTCGCACCGAGTATGGTATTGGCAGAGGAATTTATATTGTAACGCATTACCATGCCCGAAACAAACGGCACCAGATCGTTAGCTTGAGCATATTTGAGCTTATAAAGTTTGGAAACCATGTAATCCTGGGCATCATCCTGAATAAAATGGACTTTCTGCACATTGCCGGTACTGCCCCCAGCCGGTACGGCGGAAACTGAAAGGACTGAAAGTATGCTACCGCAAATCATCAGCAATTTTCTATACATCTTTTTCTCCCGGAAAATATCAAAAAAATCCTGCTGTTGCCAAAGGAAAAACAACAGCAGGAGCGTTACGCCTTATTTGACCGATCAAATAAAGCCGAAACTCACGACCTGGGCCTTTTTATCGACTTCGCCAATAGTAACCTGGAAAAGTGCCTGCTGAACAAGTTCTCCGGCATCTTTGCTGATTTTCTTGAACCCGATCTTCCAGAGTTGAATACTCAAAACCGGATGCTTGAGGTCGGTTACAAAGTCAGCACTGACAACTTCGCCCATGGCATTGGTCATCATCTTATGTGCTTCGAGGAACTTCTTTTCGTCAAAATCTTTACGCAGATTTTCCGGCAGGGCGTTCACAAAGGCTTTGGCATCGCCGTTTTTGAAGGCGTGGGCAAGGGTGGAAGCTAATTTGGTGGATTCTTTTTCAAATTCAGCCAGCGGGCACTGATGCTTGCGGGCTACTTCAACGGTTGCCTTTTTTTTGTCTTTATCGTCGCATTTGTCATCCTTGCAAGCGGCGGCGGGCTGCATGGCTTTTTTGGCTTTTTGAGCGGCGGGGCAGTTGGCGGTTACCGCACACTCTTCAACGATCACGGCTGAACCGCCGGGAGCGGCGGCGACTTCCACGGTTTCGGCGGTCTGACACCCGGCAAAAACAGTTCCGGCGGTCAGAATGGCACTCAAACTGGCGGCGATTTTCCACGAAAAATCTTTCATTTTTTTCCTCCTGTTGAAAGTTTGTGGTTCTGCAACAAGATGCAGGTTCACTTTCTTGGAGTATTGCACAGAAAGAAAAGTTCTACAACTTTTTCAGAAAAATCACAGCAAAGTTTCCAACTTCGTTTCCAGTACTCGGACTATTTCTTTATAGCGGGGGCGTGCCGCCGGGGTGTTGGAAAGCATGGCATGAATCATATTGGCGATCTCCGGCGATGCTGCCGGATTGCGTTTTATAACCCCGCAATCCGGAGTGTGCGTGTGCAGATCAATGAGCAGTTCCGGACTGTTGACATTGCCGTAGGCATAATTGCCGGTCAAAAGCTCGTAAAGCACCAGACCGAAGCTGAAAATATCATCGTCAATGGAAGGTGTACCGCCGGTAAGTATTTCGGAGCTGAAATACCGCCAGTTGTCAAAACGCTGCATATTTTCCTGATCTTCGGTAAAATCCTCGTACTCATCAATCCGCCGGAAGTTGGTTATATATGCCATCCACTCCTGATTTATCAATATATTGCCGGGGCAGATGTCATAATGACCGAATCCCCGCTGTTCAGCAGTGTAAAGAGCCTGGGCTATACGCACCATAAGCTGTACAGTCTGGCGGATAGTGAAACCGTCGTCTTTTGAGAGTTTCATTACCTCTTTAAGCGTACCGCGTTCCATCCACGGCATTACATAATAGGCGTAATTGTTCCATACGCCGCCATCGAGTACCGGCATAACACCGGGGTGGTCAACGATCACTAATGTTCTGGCACTGTCCAGCAGTCTTACCCCGCTTAAAGTTTCAGCGGCGGCTTTGCTGATCTTCAGAGCCACATCGCGGTTGAGAACCGGCGAATAGGCTTTGGCGGCAAAATTATCCAACGCTCCCGGCAGAAAACTTTCGATAAGCAGATCGGCAAAAAACTGCGGCACTGTCAGCTGCTGGTGGCAATCCGGACAGATTATCCGCGTCAGCGGCGGTATATTGCCTACTTGCAGAAGCGTTCCGCAGTGGCGGCAGTAGATCTTGAAATCCACCGCATTGCCTTCTTCATCTTTTACCGGCGGGATCAAGCCCGATAATTTTTGCAGACCTTCCAGATCAAATGTCATAATAAACTCACCAGGATTTTTTGTTTTCTGTTTACAATGTATAACAACCGCCATCGGGCGTATCCTGCAAGAGGAGCCGCCACTGTATATCGTTGCGATTTATTTCTGCAAGTCGTTGTGCAATAATATTTTCCAATAATGTGTGATCGTTGCATTCACCGCTGATATGTGCCAGCAGAAGCGATCTTGTCCGCGGACCGAGCAAGCTGGAAAGACTTTCAGCACAGGTTTTGTTGTCCAGATGACCGGCTCTGCCCATAATGCGGTGTTTCAACGAATTTTTCCGGTCGGATTCCAGAAGCATCTTCAAATCGTAGTTGGCTTCCAGCACCAATATATCGGCGTTGTAAAGTTCCTTGACAATGCTTTTTTCCAGACACCCCAGGTCGGTGGCAAATGCTATGCGGCTTTCGCTGACCAGAAAGTTGAAGCCGACCGGATCAAGTGCATCGTGCGGAACTTTGAATGGTTTGACCGTAACACCCGGCAGTTCAAATGTACTGTCGGAAATAAACTCCACGACTTTTTTCGGCAACAGATTCTTTTTCTCCAGATAAGTTGTCGCTTCGCTGGAAATGTATGCGGGTATATCGAACTCATCGGCAAATACCCGGCAGCCCTTTACATGGTCGGTATGTTCGTGCGAGATCAGCACTGCACGGATGGATTCCGGAGCTATATTGCAGTGAGCCATCCGCCGGCAGAGTTCTTTGCGGGAAAATCCGGCATCTATCAGGTAATTGGCATACTTGCAGTGCAGTACAAAGGCATTGCCGCTGGAACCGCTGCCCAGAGCAGTTATGCCGGTGGATCGGGTATTCAAAACAAAAGCTCTCCTTTTAGAAAAAAAAATTTGCAAATATCATATTGAAATTTATATTATCTTTAAAATATTACAAATCCCACAGCGTAAATAATCGGTTTTTTCTTTAGTATAACTATGAGCGGCGGTTTTTCGCAACAGCATAATCAACAGCAGACCCAGCAGCAGAGTCAGCAGCTTACTCACGCCCGGTATCAGGCGTTGGAGCTTTTGACCCGGCCCCTGCTGGATATACGCAGTTTGCTGGAAAAAGAACTGGCGGATAATCCGCTGTTGGAAATTGCTGCTCCCGCAATAGTCGAATTTGCCGGAGATACCTATGGCGATGCCGCTTCGGCAGGCAACGAAATAGACCCCAGCGAGGTGGAAGGTTCCCGGGAAGAGATTTCTTTGCTGGCAAATACCGAAGATGAGTATTACGGAGTAAATTACGCTGAAAACAATGAAGATTTTGCCGGAAACTTTCAGCATAAATACGATATAGCTTCAGCGGCAATACAGCAGTCCGGCGATGTTTTGTCGGATCTGCTCTGGGAACAGCTGCAATCGGTTTGCCTGAACGGCAAAGAGCGGCGGGCGGCAGAAGTTATTCTCGAAAAAATCGACGAAAACGGCTTTCTGAAAGTGCATCTTGCCGACCTTGCCATGGTTCATGATCTGGCGATGGCAGACTTGGAAAAAGCCCTGCAAGTTGTGCAGAGTTTTGACCCGCCGGGAATCGGTGCCAGAGATGCCGTGGAATCGCTTGTTCTGCAATTAAAACGCCGGAATTATCCGGATGAACGCATCTATACATTGCTGACACTCCACCGCGAAGCACTGGAACGCAACAAATTGCCGGAAATCGCCAAAGCAATGAAAATAAGTATTGATGAACTTTACGGCTTTCTGGATGATTTAAAAAAGCTCAACAGTATTCCCGCCGCCGGTATGACCCCGCCGGAAAACAATACTGTAATTGTGCCGGAAATGAGTATTGAGCTGGAAAATAACGAAATCAAAGTTTTGGGCAGAGAAGATTATTTTCCCCGTTTAAGGATCGTAAAACAGTATGAAGACATGCTCGCCAAGCCCGATCTGAACGAAGAAGACCGCAAATATCTGAAAGAAAAACTGCTGGCGGCACAAACCTTGATCGCATCGCTGGCGGAAAGACAGGACACCTTGCGGGAAATAACTTTGCAGATCGCCGGAAAGCAAACGGAGTTTTTCCGTTACGGCGAAGAATATCTCAAACCGATGACGATGGCGGAAGTCGCCGCCGCTTTGGATTTGCATGAATCAACCGTCAGCCGTGCGGTGAACGGCAAATATATCGCTACTCCGCAGGGCGTGAAAGAACTGCGTTATTTCTTTTCTTCCGGTGTAAAAAATGACGATGGCGAAGATATATCCAGCCGTGCGGTCAAAGCAAGGATCAAAGAACTTATCGAAAGCGAAAATCCAGCCAAACCATACTCCGATGCCGCCATAGCCGAGATGCTCGAATCCGAAGGATTGAATGTAGCCCGCCGCACTGTGGCAAAATACCGCGAAAGCCTCAATATACCCGCAACAAACTTACGCCGCCGCCATTAGCCGCCTGGGCAGGAGGTATGGCAGATGCTGTTGGCTGGCGTTATACTGTGTATTATTTGCCGGGCAGGAGCTTCAAGAAACTGTAAAAATCCATACATCTTCATCGCACGGCAGACGGGTGCGGGTTAAAGCACTATCCGATGCGAACCAATCCCGCCAATGTGTACAAGTAAACTGCAATGCCGAGGAATGGTCCGAAGGGTACTGTACCGTCTTTAAAATATTTTTTGCGGAATAATAAATAGATCAGCACCGCCAGTATGCTTGCCAGACAAAGCGATACCAGCAATCCCGGCAGACCGTACAAAGCCCCCAGAAATCCGGCATATTTTACATCGCCGCCGCCCAATGCACGCTTTTTCAGGCATTTGCCGGTCAGCCATGCAAACACCCCCACGCCGATAATGCCCGAAGCCAATCCGGTCAGACTCCACAGCAAATAGTCCGGACGACTTTCCGGGTATCCCGGAAAAATCCAGCAGAACAACACCCCCGCGATCATACCGAAATATGTGAGTTTATCCGGCAGTTTCCGGTGTTCTATATCAATAAAAGCACACGGCACTGCCACCGAAAGCATGATTATTACGGCTATCAGCCAATACACTTCGGCTTTATTGTACCAGATATTTACCACCTGAACAGTGAACAACACCCCAACCAGCACTTCCATAATTATATAACGCGGCGAAATCGGTGCCTTACAGTCGCGGCACTTGCCGCCTAATGCCAGATAACCGATCACCGGCACATTGTCGAACCAGCGTATTTTATGATTGCACTTCGGGCAATGGCTCGGTACAACGACCACCGATTCACCCAGCGGGATCCGCCAGATGCAGACATTGAGAAAACTCCCCAGACAACTGCCGAAAATAAACGAAAATACTATCGTTATCCCCAGCGGAACCACATCCCGCAACGGCATATTAAGTATTTCGTAAATATTCACTTTATGTATTCCCTGATCTAAAGCTGATTGTTGAACCGTTCGCGGCTTGCCACGCCGTATTGCAATGAAGGCGGGCACTGATCGCCCTATCGCGGCTTACGCCGCGTGTGCTGTCGGCAAACAAAAATTTTACTTGTTGATTTCCGGCAGACCGGCGAAACCTTTGGCGAGGTCTTCTTCAGTCGGCACGTAATCGGTCATGGCACCGTTGTTGAACCGTTCGTAAGCGAACATATCAAAGTAGCCCGTACCGGTCAAGCCGATAACGATCACCTTTTCTTCGCCCGTTTCCCGGCACTTGATGGCTTCGTCGATGCCCGCCCGGATGGCGTGGCTGCTTTCGGGTGCGGGCAAAATACCTTCGCAGCGGGCAAAGAATTCTGCCGCTTCAAAGACTTCGGTCTGCTTGACCGTTCTTGCTTCCATCAAGCCCTCGTCGTAAAGTTCGCTCAAAACCGGGCTCATGCCGTGATAACGCAACCCGCCGGCGTGGGTAGCCGCGGGCATAAAGCCGCTGCCGAGAGTGTACATTTTTGCCAGCGGGCATACTTTTCCCGTATCGCAATAGTCATAAACATATCTGCCGCGGGTCAGACTCGGACAGCTTGCCGGTTCCACGGCGATAAAACGGTAATCGGCTTCGCCGCGGAGTTTTTCGCCCATAAAGGGTGCGATCAGACCGCCGAGGTTGGAGCCGCCGCCGGCACAACCGATGATTATATCGGGCTTGATATTGTATTTTTCAAACGCGGTTTTGGTTTCCAGACCGATGATACTTTGGTGGAGCATCACCAGATTCAGCACCGAACCGAGTACATAGCGGAACCCTTCCTGCTTGACGGCACTTTCCACAGCTTCAGAAATCGCACAGCCCAGACTGCCGCCGGTGCCTGGAAATTCAGCCAGTATTTTACGCCCGACTTCGGTCGTTTCCGACGGCGACGGCGTAACGCTTGCTCCATAGGTACGCATGACTTCCCGCCGGAACGGTTTCTGTTCGTAGGAAACTTTTACCATATAGACCTGACACGCCATCTTGAAAAAACTGCATGCCATAGATAACGCGGTCCCCCACTGACCGGCACCGGTTTCGGTGGTAACACCTTTCAAACCCTGTTCGTGAGCGTAAAACGCTTGAGCAATGGCACTGTTGAGCTTGTGACTGCCGGAAGTGTTGTTGCCTTCGAACTTATAAAAAATCCTGGCAGGAGTGTTGAGTTCCTTTTCCAGAAAAGAGGCATGCACCAGCGGTGCGGGGCGGTACATCTTATAGAAATCACGCACTGCTTGGGGGATGGGTATATACGCTGTGGTATTGTCCAACTCCTGTTTGGCAAGTTCTTCGCAGAAAACTCTGGAAAGTTCTTCCAGCGTTGCCGGTTCATGGGTTTCAGGATTCAGAAGCGGAGCCGGTTTTACGGGCATATCGGCACGCAGATTGTACCAACTTTCCGGTAACTCATCTTCACTCAAATATATCTTGTAGGGTATTTCAGAAAATTTGTCGCTCATAATATTCACACCTGATTTATTTTTCCGAATATTCAGAATTCATCGCTGCAATAAAACTTGTTGCGTGGCGTCTGTAAAGGATTTTTCCTTCCGGGAATTGTTCGCATTTCCGGAAAATACTCTTTATTTCGTAGGGTGGTTCCAGTTTGACCACGGTAAAAGCTCCGGGATCGTTTTTAAGTTTTTCTGCGGCTTTTTTAGCTCCGGCATACAACTTCTGCCGGGCTTTTTCCGGCGAAAGATGTATGGCGGCAAGTTTGCTTTTCTTGTAAACATCAGCCGGAGCATCGTCCAGGCCGTCTTCGGCGTTGCATCCGCGTTTTACGCCCACGGCGACCACGCCGGGAGCAAGTTCTTCAGCTTCGCGGGCAAAAGCATCTTCACCACCGGCAAACACCACCGGCACACCCAGTTCTCCGGCACACATGGCAAGATAACCGAATTCCCCGACCGGTATGCCATTGGCTGTTACTTCATAAACCGCAAAAGTTCCGGTATGGGTCAAATGGCTGTACGGAGTGCGGCTTTTGGCGTGCTGACCGACCCATGCTATACCGTCATAGGTGCTGTCCAGCGTAAAGGGCCAGGGATTCGGCGAAGGCGTTCCACGCAAAAGCGAAACCCGGCTGTCCAGCAATTCGGGATCGATCGCACCGGGGCCATGTCCGTCCAAAACGAGTATTTCATCCACGCCGCCGTCAAACATTCCCCGGATAACGGCGTTGGTTTCTTCGGTCAGCAGTCTTTTGGCTTTTTCATAATATGGTTTACCGGGCGAACAGTATTCTTCAAAATTCAAAACTCCGGCTACACCTTCAACGTCAGTAACAAGAATTATTTTCATAACAGAAAACCTCTTACTTTCTTCTTGCCCGCGGCGGGCGGGTGAATTTGGCTTTATTATTACTTTTGATCTTTACGCCATTGGCAAACAGCACACAATTCAATGCCGCATGACCGATGTTCTGCACCAGATGCAAACGGCTTTCGCTGCTGCATTCCTGCAAAGCGGGATTTACCACCACTTTCACGCTCTTATCGGGCATGATGTACCACAAGCCCCAGCTGTCGGGAATCTCTTTTTCAGTAAGCATATTTTCCGGCACTGCCATTACCAGATAATCTGCCACATCGGCTCTGGCAAGCTGTTCCATACGCGTGCCTTTATACAAGCTTCGCTGCAGCGAAGTTATGCGGCGGCAGAGTTTGTGATACTCTTTATTGGTACTGCGGCTGTAATCAAAAGTTCTGAACTCATCAAAAAGTTCTTCTTCCACCCACAAATCGGGTTCATCAATGCGGATCAGCTGTTCCATAGCCGAGCGTTTTTCCCGCAAATCGGCAAGTTCTTCGAGCATTGCCGAGCGGCCGGCACTTTCGGGCAGACACTGTTTGCGTTCGGTGTAAACATCGACCACCAGTGTCCGCTCAAGGTGATTTATCCGCTTGCGGTAGCAGGAGTAATATGCCGCCACATCCGCCTGAAATTTTTTCAGCCGGCACGGTACCTGCAATGCCGCACCGGAGGCATCGCTCTGTGCCAGATATGCCAGTACCGCCTGAAGCATACCGAATTTATCCGGTTTGGCAGATTTTTCCACCGCCGGAACGGCTGCCGAAGCAGTTTCCGGAACAGCTTCCGGAGCAACTGCCGGAGTTTCCGAAATTGATTCTGCGGGTGCTTCAACGGGTTGTTGAACAACCGTCTGCGGTTCTTCAACCGGCGAAAAATCCAATTCTGCTTGCGACGCCAACGGTGCGTCGAAGTCAAAAAAGAGCTGCTTGTCAGAAGATTTTTTCATATTCTGAAATACTTATTTTTTTGCAAGTTTATCGCCATGAATCCAGATTACGACCGCCGCGACCGCCGCAATCACTGTTGCCAGAATGTACGCAATATTCAGTTCCAGCCCCACTCCGACCGGGCCGCCGTGATCCGGCGAGATCCAGAGTATGTAGCAAGCTACAATAAAGAGCATGAATATACCCGGAACCAATGCGATCAGACGCCACAAACCTTTCTGTGCCAGATAGACGCTTCCGGCCAGCAGTGTGGTAACAGCCAGCACCTGATTGCCCCACGAAAAATAGTTCCAGAGCAGATTGAAAGTTTTGGCACTCTGATTGCTCCAGTAAAGCAGTGCCGCCACGATCACCAGCATAACACCGCAGAGTATAAGGCGGTTGCGGATGGGTTTCTGATTTATATGCAGCATTTCCGCCAACGCCATACGGGTACTGCGTAATGCCGTATCGCCGGAAGTGATCGCCAGCACTATCACCCCGACAATGGTCACGTTACCGGCAAAACTGCCGAGAAAATGCGTGGTTATATATCCGAGAACCTTTGCCGGAGCCATTGCCATATAGTGCGGGAATAAATTGTAAATGGCCATACCCGCACCCGCCCAGATCATGCCGATGATGCCTTCGACGACCATCATACCGTAAAAGGTACTGCGGGCCTGTTTTTCGGAACTTATAGTCCGGGCCACGATCGGCGACTGCGTGGCGTGAAAACCGGAAATGATCCCGCAGGCAATGGTTACAAAGAGCATGGGAATGACCGGCTGATTTTTTTCAGCAGTGAATTTGGCAAGTTTGAAAGCAAAACCTTCCTGCATGATGGAGGGGTCTTTGATCCCGGCGACCAGCAAAGCACCGAAAATGGCAATGGTGCTGACGATCAGCATACCGCCGAATACCGGATAGATCCTGCCGATGATCTTATCCACGGGGAACATCGCCGCCGCCACATAATAGATCGTTATAGCTGCAACTGCGTACCAGAAACAGTCGCCCTTTATCATACCGTCAACCAGACTCGCCGGAATATTGACAAAGACTGCCACCACCAGCAGCAGCAATACGACCATGAACCACGAAAAGATGTTGTAATAAACCTTACCGAGATTGTTCTGAACCAGTGTTGTAAGGTTGGCACCGTCTTTCCGCAAAGACATCATACCGGCGATCATATCGTGCGTAGCTCCGGCGATCAGATTCCCGATCGGCAGAATGATAAAGACGATCGAACCGAATTTGATCCCCAGGATCACACCGATGACCGGTCCGACCCCGGCAATGTTCAAAAGCTGAATAAGCATATTTTTCCAATGCGGTAACACCACAAAGTCCACGCCGTCGGGTGATTTGACTGCCGGCGTAGCCCGGTCATCCGGCGACAAAACCTTTTCTACAAGTTTACCGTAGGTGAAATACCCGGCAATCAACACGGCGATCCCAACTAAAAACAGCAACATAACTCATCCCTTCATATTAATGATGTTGATAAAAAAATATAATTGTGTAAATATACCACAAATTCAACATGATTGCAAGTGCAGAACTCCGCTAAACAGTTAAAATTCTCCGCTTGACGGAAGTGCTTGAGTGTGCTATATTAATATTGAGGTGAAAATATGATTACAGAAAACTTTCTTATCCCCACGCTGGCATCGTCGCTTATGCTGGGATTTTACGATATATGCAAAAAGCGTGCCGTGCAGAACAATCCGGTTGCACCGACACTTTTTTACTCCAACTTGTGCGGCACGGTATTTTTTATTGCCATGCTGGGTATAAGCGGACGCATTGCGGCGGCGGCGAACTGCACAACTTTGGAGTGGTGGCTGATTTTCGCCAAAGCAATTCTGGTCGGTTCCAGCTGGGCTTGTGTATATTACGCCATGCGGGAACTGCCGATTTCCATAGCTTCGCCGGTGCGGGCTTCGGCACCTTTGTGGGTATTCATCATGGGATTATGTTTTTACGGCGAAATACCCTCTTTGATACAGGCGTTTGCCATGATCTCGATTTTTGCGGGGTATCTGATTTTTGCATTGGCCGGTAAACTTGAAAATATCAGCTTTGCCCGGCATAAAGGTATTCACGCTCTGGCATTGGGTACACTTTTAGGGGCGGCTTCGGCGATCTACGACAAATATCTTTTGAACACCTTGCACATATCACCCAATGTGGTGCAGTTTTACTTTGCGGTAAATCTGGTGATCGTACTGGGGGCAAACTATCTGATATGTTCAAGTGTAAAAAAAGAAAATGCCAGAAAATTCCACTGGCATTGGAGTGTGGCACTTACAGGGATACTGCTGATTGCGGCAGATTTCTGTTATTTTTATGCCGTAAGTATGCCCGATGTGCATATATCAATAATTTCATTGGTTCGCCGGAGCAACTGCATTGTGAGCTTTGCGTTGGGTGCATTCATCTTCCGCGAAAAACAACTGGCAAAAAAGTTTGCCGCTTTGCTGCTGATACTGCTCGGTGTAGTGTTACTGGCTCTGGAGCGTTAGAAAAGTTTATCATCTCTTTGATTCAATACGGTTTGCAATTTTATTTTGTTGTGCTATGTTTAAGAACAATCGTAACCAGACAACCTCAAGGAGCGTTATGAAAGAACTGTTGGTTTTTGCTGTAAGCTGTTTTGCTTTGATTGCGGCAACCGTGCCGCAGTGCGTATGTGCATGTACCAGTTGGATGGTGTTTTCTGACCTGACAAAAAACGGAACCAATATCCTGCACAAAAATCGCGACGCCGCTGCCAAAAAACTTGCGATTTATTTGAGCAACCCCTCCTCGCCGCGTAAATGGGTTGCCTTGAGCAATGATAAAAACATCATCAATTCCGGCATCAATGTCTCCGGACTTGCCGGAGCAATGAACAGCGGCGAACTTTGTATTGATCCGCCGAACACCAATAAAGACGGCAAAGGAACACCGAAAATCATGTGGGTGATCCTTGAATCCTGCGATACCGCCCGGCAAGCCGTTGACAAACTCAAAGAGATCCTCAAATCCGGTGATTACAACCACGGCAAAAAAGGTTCGACCTTCTTTTTCTGCGATCCCAACGAAGGTTATGTCTGCGAAATAACCGCCAAACATTGTTCGGTGCAGAAAATCGACAACGGTTATACCGTCCGTGCCAACATCTGGCAGAATCCGGGCATGTATGCTCTTTCACGCAATACCATAAAAGGGCATCTCAACAGCAGTGCCCGGGCATATATGGCTATATATCACTTGAACCAGGCTATTGATAAACACGGCAAGGTAACCCTGCCGGATATTTTTGACGCTTCGCGTCATTGCAAGATGCCCGAAGAATCTTCCGAAAAGCGTTCACTCTGCGGCAAAACCACCAATTCCGGTTGCACAGTGGAAATTGATAAAGAAAACCCCGATGTACTTTCCGTACTCTACGCCACCATCGGACCGCCCCGCAACACGATCTATGTGCCGGTGCCGGTTTGTGCCGAAAAAATCCATCCGGCAATGGGTGATCTCAAATGGTCAACTGCCGCATGGAAACGCTTTGACAAACTCACCTACGCAGCAGAAGTACCCGCTGAATGGACAAAGTTTGAAATTGATTCGGTAAAGAAAATGAATCAGGCCAAAGAAAATGCCCGCAAACTGCTGAAAGCCGGCAAACGCACCGAAGCTGTCAAACTTATGAATTCAACTGCTGAAGCGATCTGGCTCGAAGCGGCCAAACTGCTGAATATCTGATCTGATATTTCTCAAGCGGTTTTACGGCAAAGCCCAATTACAGCGAATGCCCCCGCCAACCACATCAAGCGGCAATACGAAGTCCGTTAATTGCCGCTCGATTTTCTGTGGTGCAATGAAGGCGTCAATTCCATGGCGGCAAGGCGAAATCACTGCTGCTGAAGCCGTATTCTGACAACAGTTTTTCAAATGTTTCGCGGAACTGGAAATTATATTCTGCGGCATGCAAATCACTGCCGTAGGTGAATTTTACTCCCGCATCACGCCATTTGGTGATTTTTTCAAAATAATAGCGTCGTATATCTTCGGGCACTTCCGGATAGATTATAAAACTGTTTATTTCGGCAAGTTTATTATGACTTATCAGCAAATGCTCCAATTCGTCCCAATACTCCTGCGGAATCATTTTCATAACATTGTAATCCCGGTCGGCCGGATCGCGGGTTATCAGGTAATAACCGCTCCAGAACGCAAGCATATCCCACGGGTGAGCCAGAATATCCACGAATTCATGTTTTACCAGAAAACACATCTGGTTGAAAAAGTCGTCGATCATCGGTTTGGGTGCCTGTTCCGTATAGTTGGGCTTATGCACGCCGCCGATAATATATTCTATGCCCAGACGGTCGATTTCGCGTTGAGTTATATCCAAAGCCAGCGGGCCGTTTTCCGGGCCGCCGTACATGACTCCGTCAATGGGGGTCATGGTACGGAACGGATGCCCTTTAAGGTCATAAACAAAACATGATGTATAATCGCGTTTGGCGATCTTTTCGCACTCCCATTGCGTGGCACAGCTTATTTCCAGACCGAAGTGGAATCCCGGCACCTTACCGAACTTGCGGAATTCTTCTGCGGCGATTTCAATATCCGGCAGATTGAAACGGGTGTGCAGATGGTCGGATACGCCCCAATGCTCAAAGCCCGCCTTTTTACCGGCTTCGACAATGGTCGGCAGTTGGGCACACGCTGAATCGCACGAACAATGCGTGTGTATATGCAAATCGTTATTGATTATCATTTTTACTTGGTAAAGGTTATGAATTTAGCCATACTGGGTTCCAGAGTTATCGCCTGACCGGTGTAGGCGGTTTCCTTTTGCGTTACCGGGTCAAAAATCACCGCTTTTTTGTAGTTGAAAGGCAGTTCCAGCTTGACGGTATTACTCTGTTTAGAGTAATTCAGAACCGTGGCAAACGCCCCGGATTTCTTGTCAAAGTAACTGGCATACACATCTTTGCTGCCGGTTTTGATCTGTGGTTTTTCTTTCTGCCAGTAGCCGATAAAATCAGCGTCGTTCAAGCCGAAAGCATACATACGGTCGCGGATGGAAAGTTCGGTTGCCGAATGAATAAAGTTGGGGTACATCATCAGACAATGCAATGTTGCCATGCCGCTCAAGTGAGTCGATACTTTGGGGCTTTCGGTCTTTTCCTCCTGCCGGTACTGCGGCAGGATCATGCGGTCGGGGCCGATGTTGGAAGCATTTTCAAACCGGAAGCGATCCATACTCATAAAATCTGTAAAATATGTATTACTGTAAAACTCCGCCCGGTACTGTTCGCCCATAAGCACCACATTTGAATACGCACACATCATATTGCCCTGATCGGCTCCGGCGTGTGAGATGGTAAGACTTGCGGGGTCTTTGATGCGTTGGGCATTGTATATGCGTTCCTGAAAATCACGCAGTTCAAATACCGGGTTGAAGTGTTCGCCGTTTTCGGTAAAAAGATCGGTACCGAAGCAATCGTAATAAACGCCGTCCCACGGATTGCTTTTCATCATCTTGACCAGTTCCTGCACATAAAGATCCTGCCAGAGCTTACTGCGGAAATTGCCTTTGGAGAGCTTGCCGAACGGCGGGAAATTATATGCACGCGAGGGCAGAGCGATCCACTGATCGCGGAAAAAACTCCACTGGGGGATCTGCTCAAGGATGTAGGGCGGGCACTGATAGAAAAGCCGGTAGCCGCCGTTTTTCTTTGAAAGATAATCTTTCATGTATTTATCGTTGTTGCTGACCGCCAGACTTCCGGCATATTTGAACATACTGCTGGTCTGCCATACCAGATCAAGGTTGCTGTTTTTACCGGCACGGAAACGCAATCGCCGCCAGTTATTTTCGGCAGGACGGTAGGGGAAGGCACAGATCGCAAAATCAAAGACTTTGCTTTCGCCGGCTTTGAGCTGGATTTTTTCGCCGACTAAATTTACGCTCATAAGATTTTTGTCAACATAGAGCCAATCACGGTCAAACTTGCGTTTGCTTGCCGGTTCCAGTCTGGAAAGAAAAAAACTCACGCCCCGGTCGATGGTACCGACCATGATATTGTCGTAGAATTTTTTGCTGGTAAACTTTTTGATTTCCTTCAAAGCCATTGCCCCGACATTTGACCATGAACCGTCAGTACGGCTCACAAAGTCGGCATCAGGCACCGGCAAGGCGATTTTGAACTCATCAAGGGCAGTATCTTTATTGGCTTTTACAGTCAATGTGTAGCGGGTAAAACCCATATAATCGCTGGTGACTTTGCCGGAAAGCTGCAAATCACCGCTTTTGCCGGAAAGTTTGGCAGTCGCCAGACTCGGCTGAACAGCAAAATTGCTTATCTTCAATTCCGGCACTGCGGAATTAACGGTCAACTGCATGGGGGCGGTCAAAACTTCGCCTTTTCCGGCATAAATATTCTTCACCATACCGTTGGCATTGAAAAAAACTTTGCCGCTCCAGTTTTCAACAGTATTTCTACCTGCCGCAGCAAGGTCTTTCCACGGTTTCGGGGCGGGCATACCGGGTTTCTGGATACCAATATCGTTGATCCAGTCGGGGTTGTTGTAAACGCTGAAAAATTCTTCCGGAGCGTCAAAAACCTTACCGTTTTTGAGCGTGATTACCGGTTTGATATAATACTCTCCGTCAGGAAGAGTTTTCAAATCCACATCCAGAGTTGTTACACCGGCGGCGGTATTCATCTCTTTGACAACTTTTTTATCTTTGGATAAGATGGTGAATTTGCCGGAAACGATGTCAGAGCTTTTAAGATTGCCGGTCAGTGCGGCAGTCACCCGCATTTTGGCGGTGGCGGAGGTGGTTTCAGCTTTTACATAAAGTTTATCACCGGCATTCTTGAAACGCAAATGGTCGAGTTTGATCTTGTCGTCCTGCTTCATCTTACGCATATTCAGACCGATGTCCACAAATTCACACTTTTCCGGAGTGGTGAAAGTGTGCAGCAATTCTTTCCATTCTTCGGTGTTGCGGATGTGGAAACGGCTCTGACCGAGAGCATTGCCGTCTTTATCTTTATAGAAGAATATCAGCATACCGTTGGCATGATACTGAAAGTTTTTGGTCGCCTTGTACCATGCTTCAAAAACATAGTTGCTGGTGGGATTCACTCTGATATTGTCAATGTAAAGAGCATACTGCATGGGCTCGCCGGAACCTTCCGCCTGAAAGAATGCTTCGCCGACTTTGGCTTCACGCCACTCATTGACCACTTTGCCGCCTCTGCCGGGCATAAAATGGTCAAAGATCAAGTGCTGATCGAACCGCCAGCCGTCAAAGGTGGTATCAAAAGTTTCAAGGTCAATGCCTTTGGCACGGTTGTTGACCACCGGGGCAATGCGGAAGAAATCCACCTTGACTTCGCCGGTCGGCGGCACATTTGCCAAACGGAGCAGCACCTGGGCTTTGGTCGCGCCTTCCGGCAGAGTTATCTCAAACTGCCGGTGAGTCCAGCGGGTCATACTCAAACCCAGCTTGAAATATTTGCTGCCGATAGTCTTGCCTTTATCTTTGGTCTGATAAAGAACTACGATCAGAAAATTGTTGGATACATGTGCTGTACTGGTATAATTGAGTGCAACGGCAAATTTGTCGCCGGGTTTGCCGTAAACACTGTGTTCGTAAATATATTGCAGATTTTTTTTCTGCCCTTTGGCTCTTAAAGCCCCCCGTTCCACACCGCCGGTAAGATCCAGTTCAGCACCGCTGCCGGGAATGATTTTGCCGGTAATCATTTTCGGGTCGTCGAACCGCTCCAATACCACATTTGCCATAACGGAAGCAGTCAAACCGGCAAGCAGCATTGCACCTAAAAGTTTTTTCATAATTCTTTTATTCCTGTTGGTTATATGTTAAAAAAATCAGTCTTCAAATCCGTAGCGTTCAACTTCTTTGAACTGGGCGTTGGTAAACGATGCCACCGAACCGTCGCACATAGCTGCATTACTGCGGGTTTTGCCGCCGTGCAAAGTACCGTAATTGTCGCCGACCGCTCCGGCAACCATGCTTTTGCTGTTGGTGCGGTAAGGTATGAGATACACCCGTTTGGAGGCCGTTTTATTTTCGCCATACATAATCATCTTTGTCGGATCGCTGACCGAACCCACAGTGGCGGTGCCACGGATCTCTTTGCCGCCGGAAATTTCGTTGCAGAGTTGACCATCATAATAGTAGCTTACACTGCCATACGATTTTTGAGTAGTTTCATCTTGAGTATTTTCTGCTGAATCACAATACACAGCGTTGATATCCCCCGGCGAACGCCAGCCGTCAAACTCCAGATACAATAACGCCTGATTGATGTACCACACATTATGGTATGCATAGCCGGGCCACCATTGATTCATGCCGCGGTCAATATACACACTGCCATTACTGGAACTGTTGCTGGAACCTTTATCGGGGTCGCAATAATGGAAATAGTCGTGGTTATCTCCCGAATACATGGCAGCAGCCAGAGCCAGCTGTTTGAGTTTGCCGCGGCAGCTGCCTTCTTTTGCCGACTCCCGTGCCGAAGACAATGCCGGCAGCAGCATGGCCGCCAGAATTGCGATGATAGCAATGACTACGAGGAGTTCAATCAGGGTGAAGGTGTAAGCCTTCACCCGCCCATGGGCGGAGCAATTACTGTTTTTCATAAAAAATCCCTTTCTATTATATAAGGTGGAATTATGTTTAAATTTACATCGTTTACTTGCGTTTTATTATTTTCGGTTGAATATACATCGTGCTGTTGCCGGTATCATTGGCAAGAGCATTGGCAACACCTTCGACCAGCATTGCTATATTCAAATCAATACTGGGCAAAGCCGGAGATAATGCTTCCCCCAGCGAGGTATTGAAGTTACCGGTAACACCTATATCTTTACCGACTTTTATGCCGATTTCCGCCGCCGTCTGATAAACTGCCAATGCACGGGTGTCATTCATACAAACAAACGCGTTGCATCCGCTTTCGATCGCCTCGATGATATTTTTCCGCAAATCACATCCGGCATCTGTCAGTGGCATATTTCTGGCGATTATTCTGCCGCAGTCATAAAAATCAATATTATTTTTATTGCAGACATCTTCTACGCCGTCAAGCATATCCAAATCAAAAAGTTTACTGCTTACGCCATGCTTGCGGCGGATTTCTTCGCGGGCGGGTTCCTGGGTGATGAAGACAAATTTATTGAAACAGTTTTCCAGCATATATTCAGCGGCAAGCCGTCCTGCCTGACGCATATCAAACAAAACCTTTGCCGCTCCGTCAAACGGCATATCCCCCGAATAAAACATTACAAAAATTATCTTGCGGAAAGCCTTCCTGACTTCCCACAGAGCCTTGTAAGGAAAATGCCCATCACCGCGGATGATCAGAGTTTCCACCCCTGCACCGGCATAGCTCAAAAGCGTGGCTTTGGCTTTATCGTGCGAAAAATTCTTCATCATCCAGCTGAACCCCAGCGAAACCGGAGCATGGCCTTCGGCAACCAAACGCAGAAGAAGCTGATTATAAAATTCGCAATACATCGAGCCATTCATGCTCAAAAGCAGCCCGACTTTGCCCAGTTGCAAATTCTGTTCCGGGCAATACACTTCCTGATCGGTATTGTGCACAAAAAATCCCTGCCGGGGACGGGAATCGACCAGACGGTTGCGACAGAGCAACTCATAAACTTTCCGGGCAGTTATATAGCTGATATTATACTGTTGAGCGAGTTCCTCACCGGAAGGCAGTTTGGTTCCGGCTTTCAATTCCCCGCTGACGATCTTTTCAGCAATTTTCAAATAAATGTCCTGATACTTCGCCATATTTTTCACCGTAGTATATATTACAATCGTGGTATATACTACAATATATAACAAAAAATAATGCTTGTCAAGGGGACAAAAGAATTTTTTTTCAGAAAAACACTTTTTTCTGCCGGTTTATCATTGGTCAGCCGCATACTCCTGCCTCCGTTGCACTCCGGCGTGGCAAGCGGGCTATATAGAGCGTGGGCGGCGGGTGCCGCCAAGTGTTTTTGGCGGGCATTACGCTGAATGGAGCTTACAGGAGAAGAGCGGCTGCCGGCTGTTGGCGGAATTTGCCCGCCTCCCATACATTCCCATACTCTCCCATACTCTCCCATACATTCCCATTTCTATCGAGCGGCTCACAGGTGTTTGCATTGCAACACCATGCCGTATGCTGTATTCGCTTGTGTATGCGGCATTGATAAAAATCATGTAAATTGCTTATTCCGGGGATTGCATTTTTTATTTGCGGTATTACATTACAAATGTAATAGTTTTTTTATCTCAAATTCAGGAAAGAGCAAATTATGGAAAATAAATCCCGTCAGGCTTCGGTGGAACGCGTTACCCGCGAAACAGCAATCAAACTTACTTTCAATATCGACGGCACCGGTAAATCCGATATTCATACCGGCATCGGATTTCTGGATCACATGCTGGAACTTTTTGCCAAACACGGTTTCTTTGATCTGACTATCGAAGAAAAGGGCGATACTCATGTGGATTATCATCACAGCATGGAAGACCTCGGTCTGGCACTCGGCAGTGCCATTGCTCAAGCCGCCGGTGATAAAGTTGGTATCCGCCGCTACGGCAGTTTTCTGCTGCCGATGGATGAGGCTCTGGCTGAAATCGCTCTCGACCTTTCCGGCAGACCTTATCTTGTGTATGATGTAAAAATGCCCGCAACACAGGTCGGCGATATTGATGTACAGCTTTTTCATGAGTTTTTTCAGGCTCTCTGCGTAAAAGCGGGCCTCAATATGCACATAAGACTGCTTGCCGGCAACGAAGCCCATCACTGTCTGGAAGCGATTTTCAAAGGTTTTGCCAAAGCTCTGGATATGGCAACGACTTACGACCCCAGAGTTCAGGGCGTACTTTCCACTAAAGGCACTTTGGATTGAGGAGTAACGTTTTATGCTGATAAGTAATCTTGTTCCGCTTGCCGATGCCGGAGTGTGGTATGCTTTTGCCAACTCCGATGCCATGGGCAAAGGTATTGTTGTATTGCTCTTTTTGTGTTCAATGGTCGCATGGTTCATTATGATCGAAAAATGGCTGGGGCTTTACCGGGCACAGAAACTTTCGGAACGGTTTGCCGAGTCATTCAACGAGCAGAGCGGCATGAATTCTGTTTTGCGTGACGGTATGGAAAACCCCTGTCCGGTGGCAAAAGTTTATATCAGCGGCATGGAACAACTGCTGGAGTTCTACGGACAGACTGCCGAAGAAGTGCGTTCACGGGCTCCGTCGGTTGCCGACCGTGGGCCGCGTAAACTCTCTTCCGCACAGCTTGATGCGGTGCAGACTGCCATGGAACGGGAAATTTCCAGCCAGATATTTGTTATTGAACAGGGTATCGGCATGTTGGCAACTGCCGTAAGTCTGGCACCGTTTCTGGGATTGTTCGGTACGGTCTGGGGGGTGATGATCGCCTTTTGCGGAGTAGCTTCCGCCGGCAGTGCCAATATTCAGGCGTTGGCTCCGGGGGTGGCAGGGGCGTTGCTGACTACCGTTGCCGGCTTGATCGTGGCGATCCCGTCGCTGGTGGCTTACAACTGGTTGACGCACATGATCCGCAAGATCACTGTTTCCATGGATAATTTCAGCGAATCTTTTATGGCAAGGCTTAAACTTGAACAGCTTAATGCCAAAGAAGTTGAAGCAAATAAACCCGCTCCGGTGCCCGCCGGCGGCAACGGTCTTTTCAACCGCCCCGCAGCACAGATACCGGTCAATGTGCCGCCCCGTCAGCAAACGGCTCCGGCGGGGCAGACTTCATTCAACCGTCCGGCATATTCTGATGGACAAATGCAGTATCAGCAGCCGCAGACTGCTCCGCAGCAGGTTCAAATGCAGTATCAGCAGCCGCAGACTGTTCCACAGCAGCCGCAAATGCAGTATCAGCGGTCGCAGACTGTCCCGCAACAAGTTCAAATGCAGTATCAGCAGCCGCAAATGCCATTCAACAATCTGAACGGCAGCGGCAATGAACCGGAAGACTCTATGAGGGTGTGATTTATGGCTCGCAAAAAAATGCGTTCACAGCTGGAAGCTATGGACGAAATCAACATTACGCCGCTGCTGGACCTGACCTTTATGCTGCTGATCGTTTTTATGATCACCACGCCATTGATGGAAAACGGTATAGATGTTACGCCGCCGACCATGAATGCCGACAAGATCGATGCCGAAAAAGTGACCCGCAATCTCACGATCACCCGCGACGGCATATTGACCTACGAAAAACAGCCCATAACGCCCAAAGAACTGCTGGTGACTTTGAAAACTTTGCAGGCAACCAGTCCCGATGCAACGCTGCTGCTGCGCGCCGACGGCTCCCGCAGTTACAGCGAAGTTATTGAAGTAATGAAAACCATCCGCGAATCCGGCTTCAAAAATGTTCAGCTGGTAACCTTGAGCGACGGCAAAGAGAAATGATCTCCATTTATCATTGATATTTCCCAAATATATGGTATGAAAAAGCCCGGCAAAAAGTTTTATTTCCACTTTTCAATTGTTGCTTTGTTGGTGATTGCGGCAATTTCCGGGTGGGTGAATCTGTTTTATATAGTAAACTTGCTTTACGCTCTTTTCTGGGCTGTAAAAATTGTCCGGTGCGGGATTCGGAACTCTGTCGGCAAGTGGCGTAAAATCATTGAGGCAACAGCATTGAGTATCGGGGCGGCATTTCTGGTGCCTTTTATGCTGATACCGGGGTGGCTGGTTGCTGTAACTTACATGACCCGCAATCCTGATATAGGGGAAAATGTTCCTGAATACAAATTTTTTAATGTTATATTGAAGGACGCAACTTTTATAAACAGTTACAACTTCAGAGCCTGCGAAGGAGCTTTGAGCGAAAATGATTTGAAACTTCTGGTAATAAATCGGGGATGGAAACTGGAAAATATCACCAAGCCGGAAACAATCCGCAACACAGCCGGAAACCTTATAGAACAGCACCGGAGCGAAAAGTACGAGCCGACGCCGGTAACGGTCAAAAACGGTTACTCCTACTCTACTTACAACGGTACCGACAGTGGAATAATGTACACCTGGTGCCGCGACAGCAGCAAATTTTATTTTTTTTCAAGTTTGAGGTGAGTGGTGAAAATCGTTCTGCTTATATGTGTTGCCGGAGTTTTGGGGACTCTATCAAGGTTTTTTGCCGTCAAAGGCGTAAATATGCTTCTGCCGGGGTTCCCGTGGGGGACGCTGGCGGTGAATATACTTGGTGCATTCATTGCCGGATTCTGTTATATATTGTGTAAAAATAAATTTGCCGGATTTGAAGAGTATTTTCCGGTATTATTTGTGGGGTTTCTGGGGGCTTTTACCACTTTCAGCACCTTTGCGTTGGAAAGCTGTGTTTTTCTTGCCGGAGAACAGTACGGCAAATTCGCCCTGAACATATTTTTGCAGAACATATCCGGCATAACTGCCGCCGGCGGCGGATTTTATCTGGCAAAGACGCTTTTCGGAAGCTGAAAATAAATATTTTTTTGTCTATAAAGTTGCAAGTATGCAATATTGCGGTTATATTAGGCAATGTTATATTTTAAAAGAAAATTTATGAAAGGATTTTTATAAAATGAGCAGTGTAAACTTGAACCGTCAGAAGAAGATCAACGATCAGATGAAAGAAGTGATGGACGATTTCGATCGTTTTGAATATTTCTTTGCTACTCACTGGAAACATATCGTTTACGCCGCGATCGCCGTGGTGGTGATCGTAGCGGCGATCGTTTCGGTAAAATACTTCAGCAACAAAAGTGCGGCTGCCGCCGCAATTGCATACGACAAAGCCACCGATATTGCCCAGCTGGAAAAAGCGATCAAAGATCACGGCAAAGCTCCGGCGGCGATCTATGTGCGTCTTGCCGGTATGTATATTGCCAAAAAAGATTATGCCAATGCCCGCAAACAACTGCTGACTGCCGCCGCCGACAACAGTGCTGTGGAAGTTCAGTGGAGAGCCCGCTTGAACCTTGCTTATGTGGATGAGTTGGAAGGCAAATATGCCGAAGGTGCCAAGAACTTTGCCGACTTTGCCAAATCCGTCCGTACTCCCGGCAGTGCCGCTTATGCCGCCGAAGCATACATCAGTGCCGCCAGACTTTACACGCTTGCCGGTAAAACCGCCGATGCCAGAAATATTCTGGAAAGTGCCAAACGGTTTATCCGTACTGCTCCCGCCGCTGACCGTGCAACTCTGCAAAGTTATAGCGGTCAGATCAACAGTATGCTTGCCAATCTGCCCGCGGCAGTCAAAACCAAGTAAGCGTAAAAAAGATTTTTCAGGGCGGAAGAACTGTTTATGACCGTAGAACTGACCCGCCGCATGGAACGGGAATTTACCGATTTACAGAGTCGGCACGGACGCAAAAAAAGTCCGTACTGTCTTTGCGAAGGTGTACGCTGTTGCACCGAAGTGCTTGCCGCAGTTGACCGCAGTAATATTGCTCTGGCAGTCACCAGCGGTAAATTGCACGGGCGATTTGATTTTGACAATATAGATCACGCCATTGTTGACGACGAAAAATTGCAGAAACTCTCCGGCACCATCACCAGTCAGGGTATATTACTGCTGGTCAAACGCCCCGCAGTTGATCCGGAAAAATTTCCGTCTCCGGCAGATCCCTTTATTCTGGCGGTGGATCAGCTGGGTGATCCGGGGAATTTCGGTACCATATTGCGTACAGCCAGAGCGGCGGGGCTGAAAGAGTTCTGGTACACCGCCGGTTCCGCTGACCCGTTTGCACCCAAAGTTACCCGTTCGGCACTGGGGGCACAGTTCGGTATGATTCTGCGGGAGTTTGCCGATCTGAAAACATTGACCGGATTTGCCGCCCGATGCGGATATAAAAATATTTATCTGACAGATCCGCATACCGGCGAAAGCTGTTTTGAGTCTGCCGGACTGTTTGAAAAAAGTGTTGTGGTTATCGGCAGCGAAGCTCACGGTATCGGCAGCGAAGTTTCCGGCAACCGCGTAACGATCCCCATGCCGGGAAATTTTGAATCGCTCAACGCGGCACAAGCCGCCACGATCGTACTTTTTGAACATGTCAGACGCTCAAGTATCAAGGGGTGAAAAAACATTATGCACACAGCTTTTGTAAAATCTATCCCTGAACCCGGCACAGTCTTTGAGTTGGAAAAACGGGAACGCGATCACCTCTTCAAAACTCTCCGCTGCCGGTGCGGCGAAAAACTCCGGCTGTGCGACGGCAACGGTACAGTTGCCGAAGCGGAAGCTACGGCGGAGCGTGGTATAAAAGTTTTGTCCCGTCAGGTTTTTATGCCTGACAATATAGAGCTGCATATCTTTGCGGCTCTGCCCAAAAATTCCAAACTCGATGCTCTGTTAAAGCCGGTCACCGAAGCCGGAGCCAGCTCCATAACTCCGCTGAAATGCCGTTACAGCGTATCCGAAAAAGATGGTATCCCCGAACGCTGGTTCACATTGCTGGAAGAAGCCTGCAAGCAGTCCGGCAATCCATTTATGCCTCAAATCAATAATGCGTTAACGGTCGATGAAGCAGTAAAGTATTGTCTTGAAAACGATATAAAGATATTTTTCGGCTCCCAGCACGGCGTATTGCTGCTGCCGGAAGACCTTTCGTACACCAACAAACTGAAAATGGCATGGATGGTCGGCCCGGAAGGCGGATTTGACGAAAAAGAAATCGAAATACTGACCGGTTCCGGCAAAGGTATAACGCTGGGTAAATACATTTTCCGGCTGGAAAATGCCGCACTCGCCGGAGCGGCATATCTGCTGACCCTTGCCCGCACTGCGGAGATAAAGCCATGAAGAGTTGGTTCAAAATCATTATGCTTGTATTCTCCGCCGTATCGCTGTTAAGCGGTTGCAGTGAAGCCGATGAACGGCGGCATCCGCTTTATATCAAAGCTATGCAGGATCGTCAGGCGGGCAACGGCAAAGATGCCGCCGAAAAACTGAACGAACTTTTAAAACGCCGCCCCCGCAGTATTTATACGCATAAACTACTCGCTTCGGTTTACGATGAAATGCTCAACGATCCGGCGTCGGCAGTCTATCACTATAAAACATATTTGCAATCAATGCCCGAAGCCTCCGATGCCGAAGAAGTAAAAGCATGGCTCACGCAAGCGGAAAAACGCAGTTACGAAGAACTTGCCATCCGCTTCGGCAAAACAGCCGCAACGGCGGAAGTTCCGGAAAATAAACAAGTTGCCGCTCCGGAGAAAGAACCAAATACTGAACTGCCCGCTGTGCCGGAAAGCAATACAGCAAATACGGCAGAAAATGCAGATAAAAATCCTCCTCTGCCGACAGCGGATAATGCTTCCGGCAACAGAGAAATCATTGCCGCCAGAGATGCGGAAATTTCAGAACTTAAAAATAAGCTCGCTCAATACCAGGTTCGTTACAACGCCATACGGCAGGAAGTTGAAAAATTGCGGAAACTGCGGCAAAAGCCCGTTGCCGTAACCGTGCCTGAACCGGCAAATAGTGCAGTGTCAACCGGCGGCTACCGCCAATATAAAGTCGTTGCCGGAGATACTCCCGGCGGCATTGCCCGCAAAGTTTACGGCAAAAGTTCGCTTTATTATATGATAATGCAGGCAAATCCCCGGGTCGATGCCCGTAAACTGCGGCCGGGAATGAATTTGAATATACCTCCACTACCAACCAATAAAAATACAGTTCAAGGAAATAATCAATGAAAAGTTTTACCAGACTTTTACCCGTTCTGTTGCTGGCGGCATGTTGCACCGGCTGTGTATTGACACCACGCAGTCATGTTCAGAGAGAGTATTACGATCTGCAATCGCCCGTTGCGGGAAAAAACAATGCGTTGCTTATGGTCAGTGCTGTATCCAACGACAGCCCCGCCCAGAGCCGTATGCTGTTCCGTTTTGCCGGTAACCGTATGGTGCATGATAATAACAACTGCTGGGTGCAGATGCCTGAACGCATGTTGCAGCGGTATCTGGAACAGGCTTTCGCTTTGCCGGACAATACCCGTTTGAGCAAAACAGCATCCTTACGCTGTACGATCACAGCCTTTGAGTTTGACATGATAAAATCCGAAGCAGTGTTGGCAATGAAATACGAAATGCGTTATGATCTCCGCCACGAAGCCGGTACTTTGCTTATCAAAGAAAAAATCAAATCCAACGCTCCCACTGAACTGGCAGATGCCATGAGTCGAGCCGCCGGAAAAGCCGCAGAACAGATCGGCCGGGCCGCCGGAAAGATCCGTTCAGGTAACTGATATGTGCGGTATAGTCGGCATATATAATTCACTTTCGCCGGAAAAGTCCCGTCAGAGTGCATTGCAGATGGCAGAAGCACTTATCCGCCGCGGGCCGGATGCCGGTGGAGTTCAATGTTTGAACAACACGGTTTTCGGACATCGGCGTTTGTCGATAATTGACCTTGATCCGCGTTCAGATCAGCCGATGTTTTCGTCGGACAAAAGCTGCATGATAACTTTTAACGGCGAAATTTACAACTTCCGGGAGATCCGGAAAATTCTGGAAAAGAACGGCACAGTTTTCAAAACCGCCGGTGATACTGAAGTTATTCTTGAACTTTATTTGCAGGAAGGCACTGCCGGATTGAGCAAACTTGACGGCATGTTTGCCTTTGCCATTTACGACCGGCGGAATAATACACTGCTGCTGATGCGAGACCGTCTGGGCAAAAAGCCGCTTTATTACTTTGTTGCCCCCGATGGAGCGGTGGTCTTTGCCAGCACATTGCAGGCATTGAAAGTTCATCCGGCATGGCAGAATGAACTCGATGAAGAGGCGGTCAGAGATTTTATTGCATTAAGTTATATTCCCGGCAGTAAATGTGCATTCAGAAATGTTTATCAACTGCCGCCGGCAACGCAAACAGTGTTTGATGCCTCCGGCAAAGCCGAGTGTAAACGCTATTGGCAGATAAGTTATCAGGATAAACTTGATATATCGTTTGAAGATGCTGCCGATGTCTTGCTTAAAAAACTGCACAGTGCCGTAAAAAAACGGCTGATCGCCGATGTGCCGTGCGGTATTTTCCTTTCCGGCGGGGTGGATTCGGCGGCAGTTGCGGCACTGGCAAACATACACAGCAACAGTCCGCTCAACGCCTGTACGATCGGATTTAACGAAAGTTTGTACGATGAACGCGATTTTGCCGCAGTTACGGTGGATTTTCTCAACCGTAAGCATCCCGGCAGTATAAAACACTGTACGCAGATCGTCGATTGCCGCAGTTTTGAACTTTTGCAGGAATTGGCAGCAACCTGCGGCGAACCGTTTGCAGATTTTTCGCTGCTGCCGAGTGCATTGTTGAGCAAATTTGCCGCTCAAAGCAACAAATTGATGCTTTCCGGCGACGGCTCCGACGAAATATTCGGCGGCTACGAGCGTTATTACGCCATGCGTTATTGTGCCATATTGGATGCGGCACTGCCCCCGGCATTGCGGCGTTTGATTGCTGCAACAGCCAGCCGGATATTCCCGGATCACGGCAAACGCTCAAGAGTTTCCCGTTTGTGCCGTTTTCTGCGGTTATCTGCTACGCCTGAACATCTGCGTTATATAGAGTTGATGGCAAAGACCACCGCTGAATTGGAGCAGAAACTTTTTGGCACGGCTTTGCAGAACAGTTCTTATCTTACCGGCGGCAATCTGGCAAAGGCATTGCTGGAAACAACTACGCCTGAACCGGCAGAACGCTATGCCGAGTGTGATGTAAAAACCTATCTGGTGGATGATATTTTAGTAAAAGCCGACCGGGCAAGTATGCACTTTTCGCTGGAAGTGCGGTCGCCGTTTCTGGATAAAGATGTAGTGGAATTTGCCGCCCGACTGCCTTTTGAGTTCAAACAGAAAGGCTGTGACCGCAAAAGAGTTCTGAAAAGAGCCGTAAAAGATTTGATTGCCCCCGAAATCGCCAACGGCAGAAAACGCGGATTTGCCGTGCCCATCGGCGAATGGTTCCGCAACGAATGGAAAAGCCAACTGCAGGAACATTTGCTGGAAGGCAGTCTGGTAAGCGGCAACCGGATAAATAAAAATGCGTTGACAGAATTGCTCAATGCACACAACAACTACCGGAAAGATCACAGTGAATTGCTCGGCAATCTACTGATGTTGGAACTCTTCCTGAAAAGCATATCCTGACCAGAAAACCGACAAAAAGCAACTAAAAAAATGGTGGAGGTTAACAAGTGGCGAAACTGGAAATCTCCGCTCTATACTTTTATAAGGAAAAGGATTGGAAGAGAAAAAAGTTGTTTTTATAACACAATGTCTGGCAGGAAAATAGCAGTAAACTCCAATCCTTGATAACGGGAGTTTGCCGTTTTTTTTTACTGGTATGCAGAGTGGATATTCCGATAAATAATCTCTTCAAACTATGCAAAATAAGGTCGTATGGTGTTGTCGTTTTTCAAGGACTTGACGGGACTTTTGAAACTATTTTTTCAGGTTCTTGTTCGGTGGAAAATTTGCAAAACAAACAGCAGAAGAAGAAAAATTAAGGTTGACATTTCAAGTATTTTGATGTTTTTTTATCTTCCGGAAAGGTTTTTGACATCTTTCCGGAAGGTACTTTTGTTACTTGTTTTTCTCCAAAAAATCAAGAAATATCACGCTCAAACAATGTCAAAAGACACCATTTTTACAAAATTATTGGATTTCTGCTTTTTTTTCTGATTGCGGTATATTGTAATTCCGGTGGAAGTTGGTCAATTCCCCGGTGGTGTTTTTTATTACTTTGCCCAGATAATCTGCTGAACTGTAGCCGCAGGCGGCGGCGATTGCCTCCAATGTCATATTTGTTGAGCGTAAGAGCTGCAAACTCTTTTGCAGACGCAGATTGCGTAAATATTCCGAAATAGTTACGCCGAAATGAGATTTGAATTCACGGCTTAACTGTACCCGGTTGATATGCAGAATCCCGGCTAACTGAAGAATGTTCAGATCCGGATTGCTGAAATCATTTTCCATAATCAACTGTGCCCGCCTTAAATAGTTGAGCCGCTGGTGTTTCTGTTTAGCCCCGGCGGCAGCGTGGCAGAGGATTTCAAACCCTTTTGCCAACAACTGCATACGCTGTATTTTTGTGGAGTTTTTTATGCCCATTTCCAATTCCGCAAAAAGATTTTCCGGACAATTTCCACCGTAAGAAAGTCCCGGTGGTAAATTCACGCTTTCAAAAAGTGCCTGTGCCATACTGCCCTGAATTGTAAACCAGCGATAGTGCAAAAAATCTTCGACCGGATAAAAACAATGCCTGCTGCCCCGCGGATAGTACCATATATCACCCGGCCGGAACAGATAACGCCTGTCATCCTTTTCAAAATATCCTTTGCCATCCAGACACCAGAAGAGTTCACAAAAATCTGCATTTGACCACCAGGAACTCGGATCGGCCTTTTTTAACTTGAAATGCCCTACTGAACGGATAAATGCCGGAGATGAGTTGTGTTGCATTATGGCAAATTCAGCATCTTTGAACATAAGATTATTCATAGTTACATTATTCTGTTTGTTAGTTACATTTTTACTGTTGACAACAAAAGAAATTGCACATATAATATAGCATAGTGCGAGAAAAATTCAATTAAATAACCATTTACAAACAATGAATAGGAGCTGTTTAGCGTGAAAAAGATTTTTTGCCTTTTCTGCCTGTTGGCAACAGTCGGTTTATTTGGTGCAAATTTACTGCCTGATCCGGAATTTTGTGAAAAATCAAAGCACAACGGCAAATTATAGAATTGGGATTTTTTGACAAAGCATAAATTCTGTTGTATATTTATGCAAGTGATGCGACTGACAAATCCAGCCTTGTTTTTTGCCAATCCATCTCAAATTTTATGGCATACTTTTGTCAGTCGCATCGTAAGTACAATTTCAGGTAACTGTTAAAATCATAGGTAATATTTTATGTACGCTTATCCATTTTATCCGCAACGCAATACATCCTCTCTGGATGGCTTTTGGCAATTCGCTTTCCTGGGCAGTGATTCACCGCTTGACGATTTTGTCAATACAAAAAGTATTGTTTATGACGATATAATGCAAGTCCCCGGATGTTTTGATGCCACGTGCAAATATATCGGGAAACGCGGTCTGGCGGTGTATAAACGCATGGTGAATGTTTCCGCACCGGGCAGATACCGTTTGATTTTGCATGCGATCGGACTTGCGGGAAAAGTTTTCTGCAACGGCAAAGAGATTTTTTATACCAGATCTCCGTGGGCACAGCATATTGTGGAATTGGAAGTATCCGGTGAATCTTTTGAACTTGTGATCGTGGTCGATAACCGTATCAAACCCGGCGAAGCGGCAACGGTACTCTTTCAGCCCAATTATGATTTTTACGGTTACGGCGGAATCTACCGTACTGTAGAATTGGAAAAACTTCCTGAAAGCGGTCATTTTGACCGGGTAAGGGTGGAAACTCTTGATTTGAACGGCAAAGTAAGACTTTCCGGCTGTTACAGCTGCCCCGGCGAAAAAATTCAGATCGCTTTTGATAACGGAGATTTTTCGGAGGCAACCGCGGATTTTTCCGGCGAAAATTTTGTTATCGAAACTCAAGTACCGTCGCCGGAATTGTGGAGCCCGGAAAATCCGGCATTACATACTGTTACGCTGAAAACCGCCGGTGATGAGATTTGCGAACAGTTCGGCTTGCGGACAGTGGAAGCCAAAAACGGTAAAATTTACCTCAACGGCGAAGAGATCCGCCTGATCGGTTACAACCGGCACGATATGCACCCGCAATTCGGTCCGGCAGTTCCGGATGGCGTGTGGATAGAAGATTTGCAGCTCTTGAAAGATTTGAATTGCAATTTTATCCGCGGTTCGCATTATCAGCAAAGCCAGCGTTTTCTGGATCTGTGCGATAAACTGGGTTTTCTGGTCTGGGAGGAGTCGCTGGGTTGGGGCAATCGGCAATCAACTGTCGGTGACGATGAGTTTATAAAACTGCAGATCGAACAGACCGGGAATATGGTCAAAGCCAGTGGCAACCATCCGTCAATTATCATGTGGGGGTTCCTCAACGAAGTCAATGATTGCGAAGAATCCGGCGACGCTCTGGTCAGGAAACTTGCCGAAACGGTGCGGGCAAATGATACGACCAGACTTGTTACTCTGGCAAGTATGTATATAAAAACATCGTTGTCGTTGGATGTTTTTGATGTGATAAGTTTCAATACCTACCCCGCGTGGTACGAACGGGAAAACCCGGATGACCCGCATCCGCTGTGGCGGATACAGGAAGTATTAGACGATATTGTCGCCCAACTTGACGCCGATGGATACGCTGATAAACCGTTGGTTATCAGCGAAATCGGAGCCGGTGCCATTTACGGTTGGCATGACCGGATGCGCAGTTTCTGGAGCGAAGAATATCAGGCGGATCATTTGAGCGAAGTGTGTGGATATTTCAAAACTCATCCGCGTTTCAGCGGACTGGTATTCTGGCAGTTTACCGACGGTAAAACATACAGTGCCTCCGCCGGAGTTCTGGGGCGTCCCCGCAGTTTCAACAACAAAGGTACTCTCAATGAATACCGCAAGCCCAAGCTGGCATACGACATAGTAAAACAGGAATTTGCCACCATTGGCAGCAGCCGGCGTACACAGTAAGGTGCGTTAGGCTTTATGTTATTACACCGTTCCTGTCTTTCGGCGATTTGAAGGAGAACAAAAGGTAATTTCCGGCATCTGTCCAGCCTGCCGTCGCGTAAAGCGTCGGCGGGCAAAACTGGCAGCCGCCTCAAACTTTCCGCTTTTGCCTTTTTTGCCAATCCATCTCAAATTTTACGGCATACATTTGCCAGTTGCTTATTTCGCCTCAACGGGTATTTTTTTTGCCAAAAAATCGGATTGAGTGCTTGCAAAAAATACAAAATAGATTATATTAAGGCAACAAGATATAGTGTGCGTTTGGAAAAAAATCAACAATATATTGTGGTAAGTTCGCTAAAGGAGTGATTATCAATGCGTTTCGGATTGCGTAAGCTCACGTTGCTGGATTTTCCGGGCAAAACAGCGTGTACGGTATTCAATTCCGGGTGCAATTTTGCCTGTCCATTCTGCCACAATGCATCGTTGGTGCGGCACAATGAAGATTTGCCGTTCAGCTTTGAAGATGTGGTTGAGTTTTTTAAAAAGCGTATCCGTATCCTTGATGGAGTCTGTTTTACCGGCGGCGAGCCGTTGTTGCTGACTGAAACTCTGGAACTGGCAAAAATTGCCAAAGCTCTTGGTTTTCTGGTCAAGCTGGATACCAACGGTTCTTTTCCGGAGCGGCTTGAAAAAGTTCTGAACGAGGGGCTGGCGGACTATGTGGCTATGGATATAAAAAGTTCCATTGCCAATTACGGGAAAGTTTCCGGCAATACCGCTTGCGTTGACAAGGTTTGCGAAAGTGTGGAACTGCTGAAAAACAGCTCCGTGGAGTTTGAATTCCGCACCACCGTTACCGGCAATTTGCACACGGTGGAAGATTTTGAGTCGATCGGTAAGTGGATCGCTCCGGCAAAGCGGTACTTTTTGCAGGGATTTGAAGATTCCGGCGATGTGCTTGACAAAGAAAATGCCGGAATGTTCGCAGTTTCCGATGAAATGCTCCAAGCATGTCTGGAAACGGTGAAAAAGTATATACCCGGAGCGGAGATCCGGGGCAGATGAAACTGTAATTGAACAAAATAACAATAAAATAAAAAAGGAAAGGTTGAGGGAATGTATCAGGTACAAAAGCGTAACGGTAAGAACATTGATTTTGACTTGTCGAAGATCTCAAATGCCATCAAAATGGCGTTTGAAGCACAGGAAAAACAGTACAACCAGTCGATCATCGACTTTATTGCCTTGAAGGTAACGGCGGATTTTGAGCCGAAAATCAAGGAAGGTCTGGTATCGGTCGAAGATATTCAGGACAGTGTGGAATCTGTGCTGGTGCAGGCCGGTTACGCCGATGTGGCAAAAGCATACATCCTCTATCGCCGTCAGCGGGAAAAACTGCGTAATACCGAATCGACCATTCTGGACTTCAAAAAGACTGTGGATGATTATGTGAAAATCAACGACTGGCGGGTCAAAGAAAACTCCACTGTAACTTACTCGGTCGGCGGTTTGATCCTCTCCAACTCCGGGGCTATCACCGCCAATTACTGGCTTTCGGAAATCTATGACGACGAGATCGGCAACGCCCATCGCAATGCCGATATTCACCTGCACGACCTTTCCATGCTGACCGGTTACTGTGCCGGCTGGTCGCTCAAACAGCTTATTCAGGAAGGTCTCGGCGGCGTACCCGGCAAGATCACCAGTGCCCCGGCTTCGCACCTTGCCACGCTCTGCAACCAGATGGTCAACTTCCTTGGCATCATGCAGAACGAATGGGCAGGGGCACAGGCGTTCAGCAGTTTTGATACCTATCTGGCTCCGTTTGTCAAGGTCGATAATCTCGATTACAAGCAGGTGAAAAAGTGTATTGAATCTTTTATTTTCGGCGTGAACACTCCTTCCCGCTGGGGTACCCAGGCTCCGTTCAGCAACATTACTCTGGACTGGACAGTGCCCGCTGACCTGGCCGAACTGAACTGTATTGTCGGCGGCAAAGAGATGGATTTCAAGTACAAAGACTGCAAAAAAGAAATGGATATGGTCAACCGTGCCTTCATCGAAACCATGATCGAAGGCGATGCCCAGGGCCGCGGGTTCCAGTATCCGATCCCGACTTACAGCATCACGGCAGACTTTGACTGGAGCGAAACCGAAAACAACAAACTGCTGTTTGAAATGACCAGCAAGTACGGCACCCCCTACTTCTCCAACTATGTCAACAGCGATATGGAACCCAGTGACATCCGCAGTATGTGCTGCCGTCTGCGTCTGGATTTGCGTGAACTGCGTAAAAAGTCCGGCGGTTACTTCGGTTCCGGCGAAAGCACCGGTTCGATCGGGGTGGTGACGATCAACATGCCGCGAATTGCGTATCTCTCGGAAACGGTGGAAGAGTTCTACGAAAGACTTGACCACATGATGGATATATCTGCCCGCAGTCTGAAGATCAAACGCGGTGTTATTTCCAAATTGCTCGACGAAGGCTTGTACCCCTACACCCGGCGTTATCTCGGCAAGTTCAACAACCACTTCTCGACCATCGGTCTGGTGGGTATGAACGAAGTCGGTCTGAACGCCCGCTGGCTCAAGAAAGATCTGACGCACAAAGAAACGCAGGATTTTGTCAAGGAAGTGCTGAACCACATGCGTGACCGCCTTTCCGACTATCAGGAACAGTATGGCGACCTTTACAACCTCGAAGCCACTCCGGCAGAATCCACATCTTACCGTCTTGCCAAACACGACAAAAACCGCTTTGGGGATATTGTCACAGCTTCTGGCGATTGCGGCACTCCTTACTACACCAACAGTTCGCACTTGCCGGTGAACTACACGGAAGACATCTTTGAAGCGTTGGATATTCAGGATGAATTGCAGACGCTTTACACCTCCGGCACCGTGTTTCACGCCTTCCTCGGCGAAAAACTGCCGGATTGGAAAGCCGCGGCAAATCTGGTGCGGAAAATCGCTGAAAACTACCGGCTGCCCTACTACACCATGTCGCCGACTTATTCGATCTGCCAAAAACACGGCTACATCAACGGCGAAGCGTTCAAATGCCCCGAATGTGGCGGCAAGACCGAAGTTTACAGCCGCATCACCGGCTACTACCGCCCGGTACAGAACTGGAACGACGGCAAGAGTCAGGAATACAAAGACCGTGTGGTTTACAATGCCAATATGGCATTGAAAAAAGGTTTTGAGTTGCAGGCGGAAAAACTTCCCGCCGAGGCCAAAAACCTTGCCAATCCTGATGCTCCGGCAGAAGAAAAGCTGATCCTTTTCACCACGACCACCTGTCCGAACTGCCGTATGGCAAAAGATTTCCTCGATCAGGCCAACAAGCAATACAGCGTCGTGGTCTCCGATCAGGATAAGGAAACCGCCAAAAGCTACACGATCCGTCAGGCTCCCACACTGGTGGTCGATCGCGGTGATGACTTTGAAAAGATCGTAGGCGTATCCGAGATCCGCCGCTATCTGGAAAAATAAGTAATTCGCCGGTATAGAAAACTCCAAGGGGCTGTTGCAAAAATGTCGATAGCCAACAGCAACAAGCGCGGTCAGCACCGCGAACGGATGTGAGAGCAGTTTGCCGGATGCATTCCGGCAAACCCGAGGCAGCAAGCTGCGAGGTCGAACGGAGATGAGCGCTAGGGATCCGGCGTTTGAGGACAACTTTGCGTGTTAACGCAAAGTTGCTTAAGGGGGCGGCAGCCCCCGCTCTAATTAAAAATCGCCAGGTAATTCGCACTGGATATTGCAGTTGATTGAGCAAGGGTTTCCAAAGGGGCAATGCAATGCCCCTTTGGGATGTGCAAGGTCTGTTATATAGAATAATTCTGCAAGTTAAGCAGCACAAAAACAACATTGCATAAGTTATTGCTCAAACAAACCGTTTGAGGAAAAGACAATTTATGGTTTGAATATCGGTAAATAAGCAATGTTTATTTATGAGATTGAGCAGAAACAATAGAAAAAAGGCTATTGCAAAATTTTGAGGTTTTGCAATAGCCCCGTTTTTTGTTTCCCGAAAATCCAATAATAACTGTAATAGCATTATTTGGAAAATGTTTTGATCAGTGCTATATTTACACAACATGTTATCAACTGTTTACGGTAAAATTTAATATATATCGGGTAAAATCATGTTGAAAAGTTCTCTGGATACACCGTCGCTTATCATTGATATTGATTTGTTTGAAAAAAATCTTATTGCCATGCGGGACTTTGCTGCAAGTTACGGCAAAAAACTCCGTCCGCACGCCAAAACTCACAAATGTCCGGAAATTGCCCGGCGTCAGCTCGCCTGCGGCAACTGTGTGGGGGTATGTGCGGCAAAACTCTCTGAAGCCGAAGCTCTTGCCGCTGACGGTATTGAAAATATCCTGATAACTTCCCCCATATCCGCCCCGTGGAAGATGGAGCGGATCGCCAGACTCAATGCGGCGATTGCAGGTTTGCAAATCACCGTTGACCATACGGAACAGATCCGGCAACTGGCGAATCTGGCAACGCTTGAACGGCCGCTCCATGTATTGATAGATGTCGATCCGGAAATGGGCAGAACCGGCGTGGCGTTTGCCGAAGCTCCGGCATTTGCTGATTTCATCGCCAATTATCCCCAACTGATACTGGATGGGGTACAATGCTATGCTGGGCATCTTCAGCATATTGCTTCGGCGGCAGAACGGGCGGCAGAAAGTACCCGGTTGATGAAAAAAGGTGCCGAAGTATTCAATACAGTGCGGAAAAAGTATCCCACCTGTCAGATTTTTACCGGTACCGGAACCGGCACATCGGCAGCCGATTTGATGCTCAAAGAAGTTACCGATATTCAGGTCGGATCGTATTGCATGATGGATTCTGAATATCTGGCAGTGGAGCATACCGGACCGGCTTTTGCTACGGCATTGCGGATGATTTCCAGCGTAATAAGCTGCAACCACCCCGGCCACGCCACATTGGATGCCGGCACCAAAGCTGTTTATGTTACCCCCGGAGCCCCGCCGCAAGTGATAAACGGCAACAAAATTGATAAAAGTTTTACTTACGAATGGAACTTCGGCGACGAACACGGCCATTTGATCTTTGATCCGGCAAAAAAACTGGTTCCGGGCGAACGGATCGAATTGATAGTATCGCACTGCGACCCCACTGTAAATCTGTTCGACGAATTGGCAGTCGTCAAAGGCGAAGAAGTAATAGACACCTGGAAGATCACCCTCCGCGGCTGCTGCCGCTGATAAGCGGTGTTGGAGGACTTGGGGAAGAGGGGGCTGTTGCTCACCTTTTTTGAGGTTGCGTAATCGTTGTTTTTGAATGATTCCAGAAGTTCAATGCATTTTTTTTCAGCAGCTTTATCCAATACGGTCAGCTGTTCGGCTGTCAGGTCATTTTTGCTGTTATCGGCAGTTGTGCTGCAGCCGCCGGTCAGCAGGGCTGTTGCGGCAATAAAAAGTACCGGAAAATACATCTTAAAAAGTTTTTCATAGTTTCTCCTTACAGATATTACTGTTTATCTTGCGGAATGGCTTTAAGGTATTCCAGAAAATTTTCCGGGAATTTTCCGGCTTCGGCGGTCGGGGCGTTTTGGATCGCTTTTTCGCAGAGTTTGATCGCTTCGGCGATTCTGCCGCATCGGCTGGCAAGCAGACTGCGGGTCATCAGTATTTGCGGAGAAGCTGACTTTTCGGCGACTGCGGATAAAAGTTTTTCCCACTTCAGGACGACCTTAAAGGCGTTGGCATCATACGGCAATTCGTTGAGCAGACTCCACAACACGGCGTTTACATTGTTTATATCGCCGGGAAATTTTTTGATGAATTCTTCGGCGGTCGCCGGGGCAAAGCCGTTGAGCTGCGGTATGCGGCAGGCGGCATTTATCAAAGTAAAATAACTGCCTTTTTCTGCCGGATAACGCTTGATGCGGTTTTGATAAAACTTGGCCAGACCTGTGAAATCCCCCGTAAGTTCCAGCGAATAAGCCTTGGCATTTACCGCACTGATCTGTTCGGGACGCAACCGCAGTATTTCGTCAGCGGCTTCGCCGATAAGTTTGGCGTTGCCGGAACGCAATGCCGCCTGCAGACTGCTGGTCAGAGCCGCAAAACGCACTTCTTCGCGTTCACTGTACTGCTTATTGGTTATGCGTTTGAGCATCATATCCAGATCGACCGGTTCTCCGCACCAGAGGAGCTTTCCGGCATAGTTGAATATACTTGTCTGGAAAAAACTCTCCTGTTTTCTGCCCAGCAGTTTCCGCAGAAATTTCAAATCCACATCGCTTGCAAGCGTAATATCAAATGCAGAATGTTTTCGGGCAAAAGCCTGCAACTTGCCGTTATCTATGGGCAGCAGGGCATAAAAGTCAACATTTTTATCTTTGTACTGCTGTTTGAGGTCAGATAAAAGTTCGCCAGTCCGCACACTGAACGGCATTTGCGGGTAGATCACTGCTATTACATAGACTTTTTCCCATGCGGCACTGCCGGTTGCCCGGTAGTTGAATTTTATATCCGACGTTTTGCCGATCTGCGGGGCGGAAAAAAGCATGATTCCGCAAACAAACATAACCAAAGTCAGTATAAACTTCTTCATAAAATATTTCCTCAAGTAAATATTAGAGCTCCGACCCCAATATGGGTTGATATGCAACATTTATTGTATGCAGCTGGTGCTGCAACCGCGGAGGAGATTGCAGCACCCTCCGCGACCTCCCTGCTCATTGCCCGGCAACATCCATTGCGAGTTACCCTGCGACTTTAAATTAGACGCATGACCTGTGTGTAAACGGCATTTTCTCAACTGCTATCGGAAGTAGAGTGAATATCAGATCAATTTCCGCAATATACAGTTGCTGATACATTTTTCAAAACTTGAGGGCATTTATCTTTTTGCCCTGCAAAAAGATAAATGCCAATAAAAGGTTTGGAAAAGGGTGATGGGGTTTGGGGAAGCGGGAAAGAACCTTTCCTCAAAAGGTTTTTCCCGCTTCCCCAATGCCGCCGTCAACCGTTTTTATCCAAACTTTCAGCAGTTTGCCGGGGCCGGGAAATCGCCGCGGAGCATTTCGAAGGCTCTGGCGGTTTTCAGCAGTTTTGCTTCGGCGAGGGCCGGAGCGATGAACTGGACTCCGACGGGCATTTTGCTTTCTTCGGCCAAACTTGCCGGAACGGCGATGCCGCAGTTACCGGCGAGGTTCAGTGCGATGGTGAAAATATCTGAAAGATACATTTCCAGCGGATTACTGCTTTTTTCGCCGAACTTGAACGCCACATTGGGTGCGACCGGAGTCAGCAATACATCGCACTTTTTGAATGCTTCTTCAAAGTCATTGCGGATAAGTGTACGCACCTTTTGAGCCCGCAGGTAGTACGCATCGTAATAGCCGCTGCTCAAGACATAAGTCCCCAGCAGAATACGCCGTTTGACTTCTTCGCCGAAACCGGCACCGCGGCTGGCAAAGTAGCTGGCAACCAGATCGTCGGCTTCTTTTCTGGCTCCGTAGCGGATGCCGTCGAAGCGGGCGAGGTTGGCACTGGCTTCGGCGGTGGCGATGATGTAGTAAACCGCCACTGCGTACTTGGTATGGGGCAAGCTGACCGGTACGATTTCAGCTCCGGCGGCTTTGACCATTTCCACAGCCTTGTTGACAGCAGCTTTGACTTCCGGACTCATACCTTCGGCATTGAAGTATTCTTCGGGCATACCGACTTTGAGGTTTTTGAAGTCTTCGACTTTGGCTTCTTTTACCGCACCGATAAAATCTTCTTCATCCAGCGGCAGACTGGTGGAATCGAACTTGTCAACTCCGGTGATCGCCTGAAACAGGATCGCCGCATCTTCCACGCTGACAGTCATCGGCCCGATCTGATCCAGACTGGAGGCAAACGCCACCAAGCCGAAACGCGATACTCTGCCGTAAGTCGGTTTTAAGCCAACGATACCGCAGAAACTTGCCGGCTGACGGATCGACCCGCCGGTATCACTGCCCAGTGCCGCCGGAACCAGTCTGGCACCGACTGCTGCGGCAGAACCGCCGGAGGAGCCGCCGGGGACGCGGTCGGCATCCCACGGGTTGCTGGTTTTCTGGAAGGCACTGTTTTCGCAGCTGGAACCCATGGCAAACTCGTCCATATTGAGTCTGCCGGTGGGGATGAATCCCCATGCTTTGAGTTTGGCTACTGCCGTTGAATCGTAGGGCGAAACGACATTTTCCAATATCTTGGAAGCACATGCACAAGTTTCGCCTTCGGTAACGATACAATCCTTGATGCCGATGGGGATACCGTCGTATTCGCTCAAGGCTTTGCCGTCGGCACGGCGGGCGTCGGATTCGGCGGCGAGCTTGCGGAGTTTTTCCACATCAAGTTTCAGAAACGCCTTGACCACGCCGTCGCGTTCTGCAACATTGCTGATTACCTGTTCCACGAGCTGTGCGGAGGTAATAGTATTGTTTTTAAGTGCCGCCGCCGCTTCGGCAATGCCCATCATAGAGAGATTACTCATAACTTAATTCATCCCTTCTCCCGGCAGAACCTGCGGCACTTTGATCATTTCGCCGTTCAGTACAGCCGGAGCATTGGCGAGCATAGCTTCCCGCGGATACGAAGGTTTGACTTCGTCGTTGCGTACTGCATTGACCAGCTTCGCAGCGTGGGCAGTCGGTTCAATATTGCTCACATCCAACTCGGAAAGCTGTTCGATGTACGCTACGATATTCTGCATATCGTTCTGGAGCTTTTCTATTGAACCTTCTGCCAGATCAATACGGGCGAGCTCTGCAACATATTTTACATCAATGGCAGCATTTGATTTATTGCTCATATCAAATGGTACTTCCGTTAAATTTTACTTGCTCTGTTCCAGAGTCAGAGTTTTGGTGCAGAGGTCACAGACTTCGGACGGACCGAAATACTGGATCGGACCGGGATAGACATAGCTGGTGGTCTTTGCCCATTCTTCACGCTTGGAGGCGAAGAATTTGAAGGGGGCACCATCGAGTTCCACCAGAGCCTTTTTGATGACCGGTTTGTCTTCGCCATGGCGGCGTTCCATATTCATCATCATGGTGATCGGAATACCACCGGCGATCCATTCGTCGGCAGACAGCATGGTGTTGCGGACACTGGACATGTAACCGGTAACATTGGCACCCAGCAGCGCGGCGGCGGTGTAACCGAGGCTGTAGCAGTAGTCGGCGTCAAAGTTCGACGGAGCGGCACAACGGCCTTCGTAGCCGAAGAAGTGAGTCTGGGTGCTGAATTTGCCGTTGTATTTGCCTTCGGCTTTCCAACTGGCGAGCTTGGTTTTGACCATTTCGGCAAGCATCTTTTCGGTTTCAATGAGCGAAACCTGCACGTTGCCGTGGGGGTCTCGATCCAGACAGAGCTGGAGCTGGATGGTACGCGGCAAGCTGGCATAGACAGCGGCTTTGTCGGCAGAGAGTTTGTTCAGCAGGAAGGCGATCTTTTCGTCAGCTTCGGTAATGGCACCGAAAGCGGCTTCTTCTTTGGCCAGCAGATCGTTGAGTTCGGCGATCAGTGCCTTGACTTCGGGGATGAATTCGACCAGACCTTCGGGGATCAATGCCACACCGAAGTTCATGCCGTTGGCGGCACGGTCGGCAACGATGGAAGCAAGGTAATCGACGATTTCAGCAAGAGTGGTCTTCTTTTCGGCAACTTCTTCAGAAATGATCGTGGCGTTGGGCTGGGTCTGCAAGGCACATTCCAGAGCGATGTGCGAAGCACTGCGGCCCATGAGTTTGATGAAGTGCCAGTATTTTTTTGCAGAGTTGGCGTCGCGGCCGATATTGCCGATAAGTTCGCTGTAAACACGGCAGGCGGTATCAAAACCGAAGCTGGCTTCGATGTATTCATTCTTGAGGTCGCCGTCGATGGTCTTGGGGCAGCCGACCACGCGGATACCGGCATTGGTCTTCTTGTAGTATTCAGCCAGCAGACAGGCGTTGGTGTTGGAGTCGTCGCCGCCGACGATCACGAGAGCTTTGATGTTCAAGGCTTCGCAATGTTTTTTACCGGCTTCGAACTGTTCGACTTTTTCGAGCTTGGTACGGCCGGAACCGATCATATCAAAACCACCGGTGTTGCGGTAGGCATCAATGATTTCGTCAGTGAGTTCGATGTATTCGTTTTTCACCAGACCGTCGGGCCCTTTGAGGAAGCCGTAGAGCTTGTTGTTTTTGTTCAGGCTTTTCAAGCCGTCGTAAAGACCGGCGATAACATTGTGGCCGCCGGGGGCCTGACCGCCGGAAAGGATGACACCGGCGTTGAATTCGCTGACGGCGGCGGCAGCGGCGGCGGCTTCAAAAGTCACCATGGGGCTGCCGAAGTTTTCGGTAAAGAGAGCCTTGATTTTTTCCACATCGCCGGCGGCGGCAGTGGGTTCGCCGGTAATTGCTTTGGCGGCGGCACCGTTACGCAGGGCTTTCGGCAGTTTGGGGGTGTAGGCGGCACGGGCCTTTTGCAGAGCAGAAACAGCAGCACTCATTTTTCAGTCCTTTCGTTTTTAGAATTTGAGTCATTATAGCTGTAAAATTGAAACTGTACGATTACAATAAGGTAATTTACAACTGTTTTCAGGTTTTCGCAAGTATAAAATGCAATAAAAAAGCGTTTCTGCACTTGAAAAATGTCAATATTAAGCTATCTTTAGCAATATGACAACTGCAAACAGGGGTGAATTGCACTTTTATTGCGGCAACAAACCTGAAAATGTGCGGTCTATTTTTGATAGTTGAATCGTGAAAACAGAAAATAACAAAAATGGAGATTTGAAGTTTATGAAAAATGTGAAAATGCTTCTCGTTCCCGGTATGGTCATCGGTCTGGGGGTAATGCTTTCTGCCGCTGATACCAAAAGCGTAACCGTTCCTGCCCCGGATGCCCAAACTGCCGGCAAGGCAATGCTTGAACAGATGAACAAGCCGCAGGGCACTCCGGTTGCCAAGGCTTTTGATTTTCTGCCCGCAGTCGTTGCCAAAGCCAACGGCAAAGATGTTACCAAAGCTGAATTTATTGATGCTATGGCCAAACAGGTTCCCGGTGGTGTGGTTCCGGCACAGGTCCCCGCAGAACTTTTGAAAATGCAGGCTCCGCAGATGGTTGAACAGTATGTTACCCGTCTGGTGCTTGAAAAGGCTTTTGCCGATTCCAAGATGACGGTCACTGCCGACGAAATAGCTGCCCAGCTCAAAGCTGAACTTGCCAAGATGCCCAAAGATCAGCGTAATATGTACGAGCAGATGCTGAAAGCCAAAGGCAAAACCGTTGATGATGAGATCAAAGCTATTGCCAATGATAAAAACGCCCAGAAAATGATCGCATTCCAGAAGTTTCTGGAAAGCAAAGCCGGCAAAGTTGCAGTTACTGCCGCTGAAGTGGAAAAATTCTACAAAGATAATCCCGATCAGTTCAAAGAACCTGCTGACGGTAAAGATACCATCCGGGCTTCGCATATTCTTGTGAAAGTCGATAAAGATGCCGATGCCAAAACCTGGGAAAAGGCCAAAAAAGAGATCGAAGCGATCATTGCCCAGCTGAAAAAAGGTGCTGACTTCGGCAAACTTGCCGCCGAAAAGAGTGCCTGCCCCTCCGGCAAGAGTGCCAACGGTTCGCTGGGTGCTTTCGGCAAAGGTCAGATGGTTTCGGAATTTGAAAAAGCCGCATACGCCCTCAAGGTCGGCGAGATCTCCGGTGCAGTCAAAACCGAGTACGGTTATCATGTTATCCGCCGCGATGCCTCCCAGGAAGGCCGCACGATGGCTTTTGCCGAAGTCAAAGACCGCCTGACCGCCGCCTTGACCCAGCAAAAGCAGATGATGGCGACCCAGAAAGCTATCAACGAGATGATGAAAGCCGCCAAGGTTCAGATCCTTGTCAAGGCTGAAATGCCCAAGATGCCGGCGGCTCCCAAGGCTGCTCCCAAAGCTCCGGCAAAGGCGAAATGAGCTGAAACAGCGTTGAAGGTTGAAAGAATCCAAGTCCGTGCCGGAAAATTTTCCGATGCGGACTTTTTTGATTTATCACGGGAAGTGGGTTTCTATGGCAAAAATTTCTACTTTTGAACAGGGATTGCAAATCCTTGACGCTTGGGATGAAGTCAGTGTTCTGCATACTGACAGTTCTTTCGGACAGCTTGAAGCCGCAGTTCGGATGAATAATTGGCACAAAGTTGCGGTTTTTACCGGCAGAAATTCTGCGGACAGCTCCGGAGCATGGGCAAAGTTGCTGAATTCTCTGCGTTATACGGAATGTGCGGCGGTGCGTTTCAAGGATATTCCGCCGGAGCCGGATATGCAGACAGTTTATGCCATGAAAGAATTTTTAGCCGGAAATGATCCCGATGGCGTGATAGCTTTAGGGGGCGGCAGTGTGCTGGATGCGGCAAAGGCGGCGTATGTGGTTTTTCAGAGCGATATGCCGCTGGAAGAGTGTTTCGGCAGTGATAAGATCAGCAACGCTTTTCCCGGAAAAAATTTCAAACGCATCATTGCTGTGCCCACAACTTCCGGTACCGGCAGTGAAATCACTCAGTACAGCAATATCGTAAATCGTGAAAAACAGGTCAAACAGCTTATCAGCGATCCGGTTCTGGTGCCGGAATGTGCTTGTTTGAATGCTCAATTTACTGCCTCCATGCCGCAAAGCGTGACCCTCGCCACCGGGTGTGATGCTCTGGCTCATTTGCTGGAAGGCTGGCTGAATGTAACTATGGATGAGAATAAAGGTTTTATCAATCATGCCGCCGGGGTCGGAGTGGAGCTTTTGCGTGATAATCTGGCAAAAGCGTTGACCGCACCCGATGATCTCGCTGCCCGCAAAGCGGTACAGGTTGCTTCAGCTCTGGGCGGACTGACCATCCGCAACAAATCCACCGGATTGCCGCATCTGTTGAGTTTTTCGTGGTTCGGCAGAATTGAACATGGTATAGCCGTTGCCCGATTGCTGCCTGCGGCGTGGCGTTATTATATCGGGCGTGAGGCAGTGGCAGAACGCACTCTGGAAATCGGCAAGATTTTAGGCGGCAATACGCCGGAAGAAGTTATAAGCAACTACGGAAAATTGCTGGAAAAATGGCATGTGCCGCAGTTGAACTCATTTGCCGGGTTGACCGATGAGCTTTTGATGCAGACTTGCCGCAGTGCGGGAGCCAACCGTATGAAACTGGAACTTGCCCCCAGACCGGTTCCGCTGGAATCAAGTGAAGAGGTTTTGCAGCAAGTCATTGCCGATGCTGTGAAAAAGATGTGAGGGGGGGATATTATGCACACGCTGGAAGAACTGGAAAGACTTATAGCTTATCACAACGATCTGTATTGGAAAAAAGGCACGCCGGAAATAAGCGATGTTGAGTACGACAATCTTATGCGGGAGCTGGAAAATACAGCTCCGGATCACCCGTTGCTGACGGCGGTGCATGGGGCAAGTGTGGCATCTTCCGGCAAAGTGCGGCACAAAGAACCGATGCTTTCGCTGGATAAAGCATACAGTCTGGAAAAAGTTCTGGAGTGGGCGGATAAATATGTGCGTAATGCTGACGAAATTCTGCTGGTACAGCCCAAATACGACGGCATTTCCGCACGTTGGGAAAATGGCTTGCTCGTGACCCGCGGCGACGGTGCCGAGGGTGAAGATATTTCTGACAAAGTGCCGCTTATAGAGCTTGAAAGCGTAGATGATTATGTCGGCAGACTCAAGTTCAATATGCCAATACGCGGCGAAATAGTTATCCGCGACGATGATTTCCGTACCATCTACAAAAATATCAGACGCAAAAACGGCGAGGTTTACAAAAACTCCCGCAATGCCGTTGCCGGTATTATGGGCTTGAAGGAAATTGCGGATATACAGCGTCAGGGAGCCAAACTGACTCTGGTCGATTACCGGAAAATCTCTTACGCATACAGCCGCCGTGATCTGCCGGAATATTTTGATGAATTGCTCGAAAAAATCGAAAGTCTGCCATACCCAACCGATGGAGTGGTGATCAAAATTGCTGACGAAGAATACGCTTCCAGTTTGGGCAATACCGCACATCATCCGCGCGGTGCGATCGCATTTAAATTCACCAACATCCGCCGTCAGAGCGTGTTGCGTAAGGTGGAATGGAGTTTCGGCAAAAACTGTCTGACCCCGGTCGCGGAGATCGACCCGGTGGAGATCGGCGGGGTTACGATCACGCACGCAACACTGCACAATCTGCAGAATGTTCTGGATCGAGATATTTGCATAAACGATGTGATCGAGGTCGAGCGGGCAGGGGATGTTATACCCTATATAGTAAATTCTCTGCCGGGTGAAGACCGCAAAAGTGTTATTATAAGCGAGTGCCCCTGCTGTAAAAGCAAACTTGAGCAGATCGGGCCGGAACTTTGTTGTGTAAACAAAGAGTGTTTTGAAGTGAGATTGCAGAATCTGCTTGCCGCAGTGAAGAATATCGGTATAGAACGCCTGGGCGAACCGACTTTGCGTAAGATGATGAATACGCTTGAAGTAAAGACTTTGCGGGATGTGTTTGAGCTGAAAGTTACAGATATAATGCAGCTTGAGAGCTTCAAGGTAAAGTCGGCGGAAAATCTTTTCAACGAAATAGCCAAGGCCCGCAATGTAGCCGATTATCAGGTGCTTGCCGCTCTGAATATACCCCATGTGGGAGTGAATGTAGCCAAAGTGATATTGAAGAATCTCTCTCTGGCTGAATTACGCAGTGCCGATGAAGAAACGCTCTCGGCGATCCCCGGCGTGGGGCCGGAACGGGCCAAAGCGATCAAAAAAGAGCTGGCCATGCAAAGTGATTTCATAGACGAACTGCTGGCCGCTGTGATTTTGACTGAAAGCGGCAAGTCAGAAGATGATACATCCCCGACGGTGTGCTTTACCGGCAAGATGCCCGAAAAACGCTCTTATTACGAAGAACTTGCACGCACAAAAGGTTTCCGGGCGGTGGACAGTGTTTCAAAAGAGTTGAGTTTGCTGGTGGCGGCAGATATAACCGGTACATCATCCAAACTGACCAAAGCCGCCAGACTGGGGGTGAAAGTTATGGCATTGGAAGATTTTCTGACAATGGAAAATCTTCCGCAGTCAGAGCCATCCGCCCCGTCAGAACCGGAGTTGGAAAAATCTTTCGGAGTTCCGGCAATGGATGAACTGCCGCTTTTTGCAGAAGCGGATCGCCAGTCCGGAAAAGATGAAAAATCAGATAAACCGGAACAACTTTCTTTCGGTTTTTGAAAGAAAACAATTGAAAATCTGGCAATACAATGTATATTACCCTCACAGGAGAGTGGAATAATGAAAGATATTACCAGCAGTGTTTACAATTTTGAAGATCTTATACAGGGAAACTTTCTGTATGTGGATAAGACCGAATATATCTGGCAGTTGATCCGTCCTGCCAAGGAGTCTTATTTTCTCTCCCGCCCCCGCCGCTTTGGTAAGTCTTTGACCGTATCAACCCTGAAAGCCGTTTTTGAAGGCAAAAAAGAACTCTTCAGAGGGCTTGCCATTTACGATAAACCATACGACTGGAAACCGTATCCGGTGATCCATTTAAGTTTAGGAGATTACAACTCTATAAACAATACCGTTGAGCTTTTGAATGCTTATTTACTGGATAAAATCAAATCGGTTGCGGCAGACCTTTCTGTTGAATTGCCGGCTGTGCAGGATGCATCTTCAGCTTTCGGCAAGTTGATTGATGCTTGTGCCGTAAAAGATGATGCAGTTATTCTGGTTGATGAGTATGATAAACCAATACTGGACAATATTTCCAATCCCAATATTGCAGATATTCAAAAATATCTGAAGGGTTTTTACAGCGTTTTGAAAGATCGCAATGCTAAAGAGCGTTTTCTTTTCGTTACCGGGGTAAGCAAGTTCAGTCATGTTTCTTTGTTTTCTGATTTGAACAACCTGACCGATATAACTATGGATGGCAGATATGCCACGATGTTCGGTTACACCCAGGATGAACTTGAAGCGAATTTCGGCGACCGCATTGCCGCATTTGCCGGAGATCGGAATATTGAAGCATACAAGGCAGAAATCAAAAATTGGTATAATGGATACCGGTTTGAGGAAAACGCCAAAACAGTTTATAATCCGGTATCTCTGGCAAAGTTTTTTGAAACCGGCGGCAAGTTCAGCAACTACTGGTTTTCCACGGGTACGCCGTCGTTTCTGTTGGAACTTATCAGAAAAAATCGTTTCAGCTTTGAAGATGTACTCTCCAACCCGGTCTCCGGATTTGCGTTTGATGCTTATGAAATAGATAAACTTGATCCGCTCACTCTGCTGCTGCAGGCGGGGTATCTTACTATTGATAAAGCATTCGTGCGTTACGGCGATACAGCGTATATGCTCCGGTTCCCGAATCTGGAAGTCAAAGGTTCGTTTGAAGCGTATCTGACCGGCGATTGCAGCGGGTTGCATGTCAATCAGGTAAAAGATTCCGTTTACCGGCTGGCGGATAAAGTTACTGCCGGTGATGTTGATGGTTTTATGGAAACGATGAAGGTGTTTTTTGCCAAAGTGCCATACGATGTGCATTTGAAAAATGAAAACAATTTCCAGTTGCTTTTTTACTCGATTTTCATGCTGCTCGGCATCAGTATAACGGCGGAATCCCGTACCGGCAACGGGCATATTGATGCAGTGGCGACCAATGAAGACTTTGTGTTTGTTTTTGAGTTCAAGCTCAATAAAGACGAAGAAATCGCTTTGGCACAGATCAAAGAAAAGGATTACTTCCGGCGTTATATGAACTCCGGTAAAAATATTATGCTTGTCGGTGTAAATTTTGACCGGGAGGCAGGACAGATCACCGGCTGGACTTACGAAAAAGTCTGAATTCTTCAGTGATGCAACTTCTCTATTCAGCGGACTGAAAAAATTCATAATTTTGTACTTTACACTTGCAATGTTGTATGGTGTGTGCTATCTTCTTTCCTGCAAACACTTTTAATTTGGAGGAACTCTGTTTATGACTTACAACACTTTTCCGCTCGAACCTAATACAGATTGGGGTAAGAAATTCCGCAACTCCTTTACTGCCAAGATTATTATGATCGGTTTGGTGGTTCTGCTCTGCCAGATACCCATTGTAATGGTCGATAGTTTGATCTCCCGCCGTCAGAGTTTGGCTGACAGTGTGGAAAAAGAGATCGCTTCCAAATGGGGCTACCGGCAGAAAGTATCCGGGCCATTGCTGGCGATTCCCGTCAGCCGCGATATTAAACGCACCGAAAAGGACGGCAAAACGGTCAAAGAAGTCATCACTACCGAACACTCCACTTATTTTGCAGTGCCGCAGGATTTGCAGATAACCGGAGAACTTATACCGGAAATGCGTTATCGCGGGATTTATGAGATCGTGCTTTACCGCTCGCACATAACGCTCAAGGGCAATATAGTTTTTCCCAATGAAGTCGAAGGCTGGAAAGTGTACCCGGAAAAGAGCCGGTTGATCGTCGGTCTGGCTGATTTGCAGGGCGTTTCGGCAATCCAATGTAAATTCAACGGCAAAACAGCGGATGTTCTGCCGGGTATAGCTGCCAAAGCTCCGGTTCCCGGTGGTTTTTCCGTGCCGCTGAACAGGGCAGAAAACGGCAAATTTGAAATTTCTTTTGATTTGAACGGCTGTCGGGAACTCCTGTTTTCCATGGTCGGTAGGGAAACCGCTCTTGAATTGAAAAGCCAGTGGCCGTCGCCGAGTTTCTGCGGGGCGTTTCTGCCCGTTGAACGCAATATCAGCGAAAAAGGTTTCAACGCCAAGTGGCAGATCAGCGAATTCAACCGCGATTTGCCCGCATCGTGGGTCGGTAACCGCGAAACTTTCCAATATCCGGAGAAAAATTCCAGTTACGGCGAAAGTCATTACAACCGTTCCGCCGGGGTGGCTCTGCTGAAAGTTGCCGACAGCTACATGCAGGTGAACCGGGCTGTGGAATACGCCATACTGGTCTTTGTGATCGTGCTTATGGCAATGCTTATAGCGGAAAAACTCTCCAAAGTGTGGGTGCATCCATTGCAGTATTTTATTGCGGCATTGTCGCTGGTGCTTTTCTACACTCTGACATTGGCAATAAGTGAACACAGTTCGTTTGGAACGGCGTACATTATTTCGGCGGCGGCAGTGGCGGCACTGGGCGGATTTTATTCGGCATTGATCTACCGCAAACTGTCGGCGGCGGCGGGAATGTTCGCAGCGGTGGCAACATCGTATGCGGCAATTTATGTGATACTGCAGCTGGAAGATTACGCATTGCTCGCCGGTTCAATAATACTCTTTATACTGCTGGCAGTATTGATGACCTTCACCGGCAAAATCAACCGCCAGAGCGGGAGCGAACTTTAAAGTTGCCAGGTAACTCGCACTGGATGTTGCCGGGCAGTGCACAGGGTGGTCGCGGAGGAGAATGCAATCTCCTCCGCGGATTACGGCACCAGCCGTATTCGCCGGATAGTGAAAAATCAACTTGATAGAGGTAATTTCAAAAGTTTTTAATTAAAATACTGGAAAAAGTTGGACAAAGAGAGCATTTTATACTCTGGGTGTTCAAGCCGGAGGTAAAAATGAACCGATTGTCCGATATCTACTATACAACCGAA
>SUVS01000065.1 GCA_015061885.1 Lentisphaerota bacterium | reverse complement strand
AAGATAAATGCCATTCAAATTTTGAAAAAATTCTCAATGCACAGGTATATCTGTCATTTTTATCTACCTACCCGCATTGGGAACAGAGCCTTTTTTTATTGCTCAAGCAGCTGCCGCAATACGGGTTCCAAAGCTTTTGCTATCTGAGCAAAGCCGCGATCGGTGGGGTGCGCTCCGTCAACGGTGTTTTCGCTGTAATCATTACGCTCAAAAAAGTTACTGCCGTCAACAAAGTGGATATTTTTGTCACCGGCAGATCGTTTCTGCTCAACGATCGCCCGGAATTCGGCTTTCAAACTCGGCAATTCGATCGCATAACGCTTTCCGTATGGGATCTTGCTTACCACCAGAATAGGTATTTCCGGATACGCTTTGCGAATTATATCCAGAAAAAGCGGCACCCGTTCATTAACCAATTCAGCAGAAACACTGTTGGCTTCGCTGTCCATGATAAACATTGCCGGATCCTGAATTTCCGAAAGTATTTCAGCAACCTCCAAATGATTCTGTCCGTTACCGGAAAAACCGAAATTGAGGAACTCCATTTCCAACGCCCGGCTCAAGATATTGGTATAAACACTGCCGGGACGGGAGGCACATCCACCTTGAGTTATACTGGTACCGTAAACAACGATCGGCTTCTTGCATTTTAACGGTACCGGCGGCAATAGTGTTGAATCCTTTTCCAAGCCGATAAATAATTCTTCCACACCGTTATACAGCGGGAAATTGATCCGGAAATTCCGCATTTGCTTTTCCGGAACATTAAAAATTTCGTCGGTATATTCCAACGCTCCCGGAACCGGCCAGGCAGTGTTCCAGAACTCCTCATCCACGCCGGGAGTTCCGCAATAAAGATCAAATCCGCTGCGGGCGATTTCCGCCATGGTTACATTGATTTTACCATCGGTGGTTTTAGCAGAGATCACGATGCGTCTGCTGTCAGTAGCAAAACGGATCTGCCCGCCGGTCGTACAGCGCGACAAAGTCCAAACCGGCGCAGTAACCATTTTTTCCGCGTTTTGCGGCAGACGCTGATAACGCTTTTCGGAGTTGAACCAGTAAAGACCTTCCACAACAAAGTCACCATTACGCGGATCAAAAAATTCAAGATTGGAACAATCAATTTCAGTACGCGACATATAACGGTCAAGTTTTTTAACATCCATAACAAAAATCCCTGAATAACATTTTCCGGCTGATAATTGTGATAAAGTAGCATAAAAACAATAAAATGCCAATAAAGCAGCTATGATAAACCGGCAGTTATCCGGAATTCATGTATAATCCCAATTTAAAACAAAGATCTTTACCGTCATTCGCCGGAAGAAATTACGGAGAACTCAGCAGCGTGTAAAATCCTGCAAATAACAGCAATTAAAACGTGATTACGCCGCCCTGCGATTCTCCTGATGGTGTCACCGCGGTCAAACCTTGCGGAACTTTGAGCTTGAAACTGTTATTTTTATACTCCAACTCGATCGCTCCGGCGGGAGTGGGGTGTTTGCAGTAAAACTCTTTGAGTTTACCGGGATGCGGCTTCACAACAAACTTGCGGAACCCCGGTTCCAGCGGCTTGATACCGGCAATACAACGCGGAATAAGATTTGCCGGGGCAGCACCCCACGCGTGATTCCAATCCTGATTGGGTTTGAGTGAATCATCCCACGCTTCCATGGCAATGGTTGCGCCCTTATCAAGCATATTGTTCCAACTTCGCAAATCATCGCTCAAAAGCAAATCAAAAGCGTGATCAGTCAAACCATTATCGAAACAGTATTCCAACAGAAATTGAGCAGTGAATACACTGCATGCCATGCCTTTTGACCGCAACAGATTTTTCATTTCTCCGTCGGCAAGTGCTATCTTGAAATATGCCGGATAAAGCAAGCTGTGCAGTGCGGTATGATCGCTGCCGATACTATCCACCCACAGGTTATTTTTACGGAAATTCCGTTCAATAGCTTTCTGAACCCTGCCGGCTTGAATTTGGTAATCAAGTTTGCCGGTAAGTTTATACATGATGAGTAATGCCTGATAAAAATAACAGTTTGGCGTCAAGTTAAATTTGCCCAAAACATAATCATCCCGTTCAGCAGGGGGCCAGTCAATAAGATTCCGGCAGCACCGTTTTATCCGGCACTCATCGGCAGGAGCATCGCGCAAAAGATCGTTTTCCTGAACTGCAAAAGTCTGCATAAGTTTTTCCAGTTCCGGCAGCCATGCGTCAACGCTTGATTGATTGCCCGAATAAAGTCTGTACTCCCACACCAACATTGGAATTATAAGCTGCCATTCGGTAAACCAGGTGGGATTTTTCAACAGCCATTCAATGGTGCGCCGGGCGGTTTCCGGGGATCCTCCGCAGCAGAGATCGCCCAGCATATTGCTCAATGCATCACCTTCATATGGTTGGCGTTCACGTTCGCCATCGATATACAGCCCGAAAGCAGAAGTGGCTTTCATGGTATATTTGCAGAAATTCCAGATGCGGTTCAAGCAACTGTTGTCGCATCTGAAATCGGATGCTGAGTCATCAAAGTCGCCATAAAAAGCCTTACGGATGAGCTTAGCAGTACCTTTTCCACCAACAATTTCCACATAGCGAAACGGAGTTATTTCACGTTTTCCAGCCTCCGGCGGCAAATCCACACTCAAAGTATATGGGTATGGGGATTTATGCTTGGGTAAATCAAAAGCAAAAGAGCTTTTGCCAGCCGGACACGCCTTTTGCATGGTACGGATAATGCGGTATCCTCCGGGGGAGCGATTCACGCGATCCAGCTGCGCAACTTCGCCGAGAGCCAGTTCCAGAACCGCATCGGCTTCAAGAAAGACTTCCACATCCAGTTGAGCATAAGCATCAAGCTCAAAGTCAGCAAAAGCGCAACCGCCATTGAGAGTTAAATTTTTTTCAGAAATATGGATCATTTTTTAAAATTTGGTTATATGACCTGACCGTTAAAATACCTCAACAAGCCAAGTTTGTAAAATTATATTCAATCTCTTAAAGCTGTATTTCTTTAAGCACCGAAACAAAGTGCAAATTTATTTTACTGCCTTGCGGTGCTTCCCCGGTATTAAATTCCAGCAATTCCGAAGATTTTTCCGCCGTGAATACTGCTTCGCAAAGTGCGGTGTTGTCTGCATGCTGTACGTTTTTAAGGCGTTTGGTATCCAAACGGTACACTTTTACCTCAAGAGGGTGTTTATCAACGCTCAAAGTCAGCAAACCTTTGCCGCTTATGACAAATCTTACTTTGTATTTTTTACCGGGTTCAAGATTATTCATTTGCTGATTCAGTTTGGCTGAATATTGATTTTTGGTAAATATTGCCATGTTGGCTGAATCATTGTTATTATTGAAATATTTAAGAAAGTTTGCTCCGGCGACAGCTTTCCCGTAACCAACGGATCCACTCTTTTTCCAATATTTCAAGTGTTCACGGAATGAAGCATTTTTAAGATGTCCGGGAACAAGTTTTAACCCGCAGTCAGCAGAAAGCATGTTCTTTTTGCCTTCAAAAACATAATGCTTAAACAGAGCAGAAATCCAACGGTGCCGGTCGGTGTCGGCATAATTTCCACCCCAGAAATTGATACAGCCGATATTCTTAAATTCAGGATTATTGGCAATTGCATTGAGTTGCATATCCAGAAATACCCGGTGATCAGCTTCCGGTTCATGGTCGATACTGAAAATCAGAGGCATGTTGCTTTGACAAAGAGCAATGCCGGTTTGCGGCATAATCCCGGGAAGCATTTGATTAAGTCTGGCAGCATAATTTATCAAGCGTTCACTGATAAATTTTTCTGCCAGTTTTTCGTCGGCAAAGCGGTTGGGCAGATAAATTTCAGATAAAACATAACTGTGATCCGTAAGATTGGTGCTGTCCGCAAAAACTTTGGCACTGAAACAATTGTTTTGCGGATAACCGCACACATAAGTATAAACATCGCGCTCAGGTATCAGGGCAAGCCTCGGCAGATTTTTCAAAAAATATACCAGTGGTTTTTCTGAAGCCATGGCAAGTTCATCAATGAAAATTCCGTCCACATTTTTATTGTTTACATCCATACCGCGAGTTTTGATCGGAGTTTGGGCATTCAGTTTGGCATTGTTGATTGCAGCTATCTTGCAGTTTACATAAAACTTTTGAGTACCGCTTCGCAGTTTTTTTACATCTGCTTCAGGTGCTTCAGTGCCCAAAAAGTTCATGGTATATGGCAGCATGTATTTTTGAACAAAGGTCCAATCCTGTTTGGGGATATTGGTAAAGAACGGTCCGGTGGCAAAAGCATACAAACTTACCTCCGCTATGGCAGAAACCGTAACTTTACCGCTGCCTTTAACTACTGTAAAATCGTGATTGCCCAAACCCAGACGCACGAATTGTCCGGTTGTCAAATCTCTGCCGGCAACATTTATACACATATTATGCGGCATCGTAAAAAGAACCCAGCCATTGCGCGGATTGCCCAAAGAGGATTTTTCGTTTTCTCTGAGAACTTTTTCAGTCAATACTTTATGCAGATTATTCAAAACTTTTATTTTGGATGTATCAACACCCGGCACAATTCTGACTTTTATATCGGTAGAACTTTTGCCGTCAGTTACGTTCACTGCATATTCACCCGGATGCAATCCTGAAAGATCCAAGGTTGTCAATCCATCATTTACTGCAGCTTTGCGGTGTATTTTGCCTATAGTGTAAGTCAGAACTTTAACCGCTTTATCACCGAACCAGCGACAAATGAGTTTTGCGGCATTATCCGGTATTGCGTTAAGACGCGGAGATACCGCAACAAGCTTTATTTCCGGAATAAGCTTGAGATACGCGGTACTTTTTTCGTGGGCACTTTTGGTCGCAGGTTCCACGCACACATCAGATATTTCAAGTGTTCCGGAACGCTGTTTGTTCACCCGTATGGCTGTACTGTAATATCCGCCGCGGGATTCAAATCCGGTAAATTCATAAGACAAATCCTGCCAATCGTAAGATCCTTGCGGAATGTCAACTTGTGCACTTGTTTTCCAACCATTGTTGAAAACAAAAAAACGCCCGACAGAAGCTCTGAAATTATTGGCTCGTATTTTGGCGCGAAACCGGTATTTTTCTCCCGGCACGATGGTAAAAGTCCAATCCTGCCGGACAGTTGTATAGACATTGCGTTTGGTAAAGATAAATCTCCCGCCGTTATTGAAGCCACCGTCACTGGCATAGCCGGGCGCATTGGAGCCGATAAAACGCCATGATTGAGGGAAATTACCGGCAAACAGTTCCAGTTTACCATTTGACAGCAAATTACCATATGTTCCAACCGGAACGATCTCACTGGCACAAATACAACATATACTGCATAAAAAAGATATACTGAACAATACAGTTTTCATTATTTTTCAATCCTTATTCGGTGTAATCCATACCATAACGTATTTTACTGCTGTTGTCAAATTTCATAGTGTGCACCGAACCGTCAAAAGTCCCGATATTCGCCATTTTATTGTGGCGGTGAGCAAGACTTGAAGTGTTTTGGCTATAATCTATCCCGGTAAAAGATTTTGCAGTTGCATCGCCTATAAATATCCGGTTGGTCGGATCTTCTATCTGAGTCATGTTGTGTGATATGTTGCTGCCAGTACTGTTTGAAGCATAATAGCTTATGCCGTAATCAGAACAATTGCCGACATCATCCCACCCGCCATATGGATTAGTTGCGGAGGCTGTTCCGTGTGTTTCCGGACAGCCGAAAATCGCCAGAACATTCCGCCGGGAGGGGTCAGGATTTTTTTCATCACAACGGTATGTACCATGAGCAGTTTCAATATATCCGGCGTTTTTCAGTGCTACAATCCAGCTGGTTGCTCCGTATGTTGTACCGCCTTTTGCATAATTCAGAGGAGCCGGCAGAAATTCTTTATTATCATGAGTATAAGTAATCAATATAAGAGAAGCATTTTTAAGATTCGATACGCAGGTTGCCGCTCTTGCACGTGCCCGGGCTGCAGACAGTGCCGGCAGCAGCATTGCCGCTAAAATTGCAATGATAGCGATTACCACAAGAAGTTCAATAAGGGTGAATTTGTGAAATTTCATTTTTTTCTCCTTTTTCTGATTGGTTTTATTCAACATCAATGATTATTACTGATTGAGGTGCTGCTACTATTGCTCCGTTCGACTGAATTATATTGCCCGGTTCCAGCGTTCTTGCACTGTCTATCCGGCGGGCAGAAACTGCTTTTTGCATGCCTTTAAGCTCAAACTTCAGCACTACTCCGGTGATCCGGCGATTGACGATGAGCATTTTTCCCTTACTGCCGTCGGCATTTTTTGCTGCCAGAATAAAGAGATCTTTTTCCGGATTCGGAGCCGTGTCAATGAGTGTACCAAGTTGATACAGCTCATTGAAGGCTTTGAATACCGCAAAAGTTTTAGTCGTTCGTTTGGAAGGAAATTCATAAAGTCCGCAGTAAGCCCGGGTCGGCAATGCATCGTAATACATAGCTTTGTCGATGGGACTGTGCTGCATAAGAACAAATGCCGCCCCCACGAAAGATGCTCCCAACATACCCTTCATATCCTCCCAGCGGTTTTCGTTGCGGAAATCTATATAATTCCACTCATTGAAAATATTTTCGCAATCTTTCAGACCGGCAGTTTTCAGTTTTTTATCCACATACTCAGCGTGCATGATTATTTCCATGGGGTCGGTAGTGTACAAGTGCCATGAATAAAAATCCAGAGGAGCTGCGGTTTTCTTATCGGTGATAAATTTCAGAAATTCATCGAACCATGTTGCGAAACTGCGGGTGAATTCACTGCTGTTGCGCCGGTTCATGCCATAAAAACCACAACCGGCATAGCCGCCTATTTTCAGGTGTGGAAACTTGTTTTTCAAATGATTTGCCACCACCCGGTAAAACTCGAAAAACTGCTCCATGGAGCCGGTCCACATATTGGGATTTTCCGGCTCGTTCCAGATTTCCCAATATTCAATATTGTATTCAAAGCCGTTTGCCCAGCCTTCATTGTAATGGCTGATGATCTTTTCGCAGATACGGGCGTATTTGGCATTATCTTTTGGAGGATTTATGTGATAGGCTTTGAGTTTGTGGCGGTTTTCGATAGTTACTCCCAAGCGGTAAAATATTTTTGTCCCGGAAGCAATAATACCCTTTATATAAGCGTCGGTAAACGCAAAATCGTATGATGCCGGGGAATTTTCGTCGGCATCCATATCAGGGAAGATATTGCTTACATCTATAAATCTGGCTCCGCCGAATGCTCCGGCAGAGTCATGAGTGCGCATAAACGGAATCCCGGCTTCGGTGAACTCCGGCAATGCCTCTCCGTAGGTTATCGGAGAATTATTTACACCATGGAGCGGCTTTATTTTTCCCAGATTTTTACTGAAATCGGCATTCAATTCCATGGCTCTGCCCAAATCGGTATCTAAACTGTTGGCGTATCCGGCCTTGGAAAAATTTATCACTGAATCTTTTCCGGCAACAGCAGCCGGATCATCAGTCAATCCGGGGCAATTAGTTACAGTGCCATTACCGGCAGTTGTTGCCGCTGTTGCCAGTAAACAAGTGGCAAGAACAATATTTTTTGTTTTATCCATAATACTCCAAAACTCCTGATTTTACTTGTGTTACAGAGTAAAATATAAACAAATTTTCATTAAAAACCTTGACAATAGTTTAAAAATATTGTATAATAATACAAAAATTACTCCGGGAGAGATTTTTTATGTCGCAGATGTTTTTTGACAATATGACGCATATAGACCGTTTCAAATTAACGGTCAAACGGATGGAACCGGGCAAAAACCGGAGCATGAATTTTCACGATCACGATTTTTCCGAAATCGCAGTGGTTCTGTCAACCGAAGATACTTTGCATTGGTGCGGCGGCAAATCTTTTATGCTTGCTCCCGGCGATGTTATTCTGCTGCATCCGGGCTCCATACATGCGTATGAACATACTGAAAATTTTTCTGTGGTCAATATTATTTTTGATGCCGCTCAACTGCCTTTGCCGCAGCTCGATGGCGGCAATCTCAAACTTTTTCAGGCACTTGTAGATTCCCGATATCTCGCAGCAGAACCGGAAAAACCGCTTCTGCACCTCAATAATGATGAACTTGATAATGTCAACACATTTATTGAACGTATGGAAGATGAACTTAAAAGCGATCTGCCGGGTAACCGGCTCTGTATTTTCGGACTGTTTCTCTCGGTTCTGACATTTATTGCCCGCGCCGGAGGGGTGGCAGAACAGGAACATTTTGCTTCATCAGCTGCCCGGGCGTTGCATTATTTGAACTTACATTACAAAGAAAATATCAGCGTGGATTTTCTCGCCCAACTCTGTAATATGTCCCGTTCAGGATTTTTTACCGCTTTCCGCGAACTCTCCGGCTACACTCCCATTGAGTATCAGCAAGCCAAACGCCTTGCGCTTGCTTCGGAACTGCTCCGGAATTCCGACAAATCTCTCGGTGAGATCGCCAGCGAATGTGGTTTTTGTGATTCCAATTATTTAAGCAAGCTCTTCAGCAGAAAATTCGGCATCAGCCCCGGAAAAATGCGCCGATTGGAACAGTAAACAGCTATTCGTTCTAAGCTCGATAAAGGTTGATAGTCGGACTTGAGCTGCTATGTTAAAAGGTAACACTGTTTGTAAAAAAAGTGGCTGATTTTCAAAAAAGATTACTGTATAATAAAGGCGACAACGCAGCATATTACGTTTCGCAAGCAGTTAACCTTCAACCCAAGGCGACATCAGCAAAACGCGAATACATCAACTTATTCATCAGTTTTGAATGGAAGGGGGTGTTGCAAAACCTCATAAAAGGTTGCAAATCCCCTGTTTTTTTTGTACAAATTTTTGTTTGCTGTCGAAAAAATCAGCAATCTTGAATTTATACAACAACAATAAAAATTATTGCGGGTAAAACGTCGTATCTCTTTTATATAAAATAAATTGGAATTGCTTTTGTTACTTGTAATAAAAGCAATTCCGGTGAAAGTTTTTGGAAAATGGGGTGTGGGGAAGAAACCTTTTTTCAAAAAGGTTTCTTCCCCACAAAACAGTTTTGCAACACCCCCGTAATTAAAACTTATTGCAAATAATCGTTTTTCTGCTGCATTATTGCTGCACAATTATTACTTAATGCTGCGACATCAGCTCCGCAATTCACCAGATCAAAACCTTCGTTGTAACACTCTTTGAGTCCGGGCAGCGAAACCGTTCCGGCAAACTTGCCGTATTTGTGTGCTGTTTCCACCACCAGTTTTCTTACGCGGTGTATTTCAGGATGATCAAATTCAGCGGGATGACCGATCGCATGGCTGAAATCCCCCGGTCCGAAAAAGATCATATCAATACCATCAAGCTGACAGATCTTATCCAGATCTTTCAACGGTTCCGGATCCTCGATCTGAACGATCACCAGCCGGTTTTCATTCATAAATTTTATGTATTCTTTGAAATCCAATTTGCAATACAAACCGTCGGCATTTCCTCCGTCGACCGGACGCAGACCCAGCGGCTGAAACCGCACAGTATGGACGATTTCCTTTGCTTCTTCCAAACTCATCAGATGCGGGATCATAATACCTGTGGCATCAGCTTCCAGCGGACGGATATAATCGCTGTAGCAGCCTTTTGCCACCCGGACAATACAGTCGCAATCGTAGGCTTTGGCTGCAAGAATTTGCGAACACATAGTGTTTTGATCGGTCGGAACGTGTTCCTGACAGATCCAAATGCCGTCAAATCCGCTCATGGCAGCGATTTCGGCTGCCCGGGGGCAACTCAAATTGAGTTTGTATGTTATAACTTTTTCGCCGGAACGCATTTTTTCCAGCAAACGGCTTTTACGGGGCATAACCATCGTTTTACTCTCCATTAATTTATCCGGGCAAAACCTACTTTGGCAGGATTCCCCTGCAAGTTTGCTTCTACGCTATTGTTTTGGATCAGCTTGGCAAGTTCGCCAAAAACTTCATCGCACGCAGCTAAATACTTGTCAATATCTTCAAAGCTATGAGCATACATAGAATAAAACCCGCTGCCGGCAAGGAAGCCTTTTTTCAGCATTTCCTGGGTAAAATATGCCCTTCTTACATTGTTGTCTTCAGCAAAAGCAAAGTGGATCATTGGAGATATACCGCCGATGTGTATATCCAACGCATATTTTTTTGCCAGTGTTTCCCAGCCGTTCCACACTTTATCGGCAATCGCTACCAGATGTTTTGAGGCATCGCAGGCAATAAATTTGTCTATCACAGCCAGTGCTGCCGCCGGCCCGATCCGTTCAGTCCAGTTGGTACTGGTGATAAAGGCATCCTGCGCTGCACTCATTACCGAACCTTTGCCGATAACTGCCGAAATCGGATAACCGTTACCCATGGCCTTGGCAAAAACTGCCATATCCGGCTCAAAGCCCAGCTTCAGATGAGCTCCACCGTTGCAAATACGGAATCCGGCAGAAATTTCATCAATTATCAGCGGAGCTTTTCTGCTCTTTGCCGCCTGCTGAACAGCTTCAATAAAATCTTTTTCCGGCAGATAGTTCCGCATGGGTTCCATAATGATCGCCGCCAGATCATCACCGGCTTCGTCCAAGGCTGCCTGCAGACTTTTTACATCGTTGAACATAAAAGGTATGGCAGTACCGGTCAGCCCCTTAGGCACTCCATTGGGCGGCAACCCGGCAATCCACATTTTATCCAGAGCATCTTTTTTGCCCAGATTGGCAGCCAGATACCAGTCGAACCAGCCGTGATAGCCGCAAAACAACACTTTGTCTTTTTGGGTGTAAGTGCGGGCAATACGCACCGCTACAGCCATAGCTTCACCGCCGGAACGGGCAAAGCGTGCCATTTCTGCCCACGGATGCAGTTCAATGAGTTTTTCTGCCAATGCCACTTCTTCCGGCGGATTCAAAGTGGAGGCATTGCCGGAAGTTATAATGTCAATGACCGCTTTATTCACATCTTCATCGCAATATCCCAGAACAGTAGTGCCGATCCCGCAAATACTGCAATCAATATATTCGTTGCCGTCAAGGTCAACGACCCGGCTGCCTTTGGCCTGTTTGAAATATGTCGGCCATACGCCGCGGCTGTACATATCCGGCCGCTTGCTCAAAAGTTGAGTCATTCCGGGAATAAGTTTGGCGGCTTTATTCTGCAACGCCAATGATTTATCAATCTTCCAAGTACACATAAAAAATAAAAAACCTAAAATTTACTTACAATAAAGTATAATCAATATTCTGCATTATCATCAGCGTGTGCTACTGATTTATCAAGTTTCAAATCCTCAAATACAAATTTTTCGCTGCTTTCCACATGCCCGTCGCAGAAAAGCCCGTTGGCAGATTTGCCGTGATAGTATCCGATTCGTGAAGTGCTTACATTGCCGCGTTTCATAACGCTGGCAGCGGCTACCGGCAACATAATATTGTTGATATTGGGGTTGGTTTCCAGCAATACAACAGTGGCACTGGGCTCTGTTACTTTAGTTTCATGCACATAGTTTATGACCGGGTTCGGTGCCTGCAAAACATATTTGTTAAATCTGTAAGAAATCCACTTATCCCCAACAGGAGTTTTTACTTTGTCGTAAGTCGAAGCAGTCACACTGGTAGAAAACGACGGACAGCTCAGAATTTCTGCTCCGATCAAAGTATTATTGCTTTCTTTTACAAACATGTTTACTGAGAACCACGGCCAATTGCCGGGGTGGTTCCCCATGGGCCAATATCCGCCAAAGGAATCTCTGTAAAGTGCAAACTGCAACCCAAGACTCTTAAGATTGGAAGCACAAGTTGATTGCCGGGCACGTTCACGGGCAGCGGAAAGTGCGGGCAAGAGCATTGCGGCCAAGATAGCAATAATGGCGATAACTACCAAGAGTTCGATCAGCGTGAATTTATTTTTTTTCATTCTTAATCTCCTTTGACACCAGATTATTTATCTAATTCAATAATTGCGTTGGCGATTTTTGCCCGGGCTGTCTGATAATCACTCAAAGACCAGCCGTTGAGCAGATTGAATTTACCGGAACAATAAAGTTTACCGTTTTCTGACCACTTTTTATCAAAAAAGCTGTCCAGATATACTGACCGTTTGTGATGTTCGGTAAAATCAAAACTTTTCTTTATATCATTCAGTACTTTTTCAGCCGCTGAAGTATCGCGTTTTTGAGCTTTGGCAGCTCTTATGCGGTTTTCCAAAGTAACGATATACCGCAAATCATCTATACCTTCGCGTATAGCTTCGTAGTTGATGGAAAAACCGCCTTTATGACCGGGGGCTGCCGGATAATCATACATCCAGTCTGTACCGCCGCCATCCAAGTCCTCGTAAGGATCATGGTTGAAGTGATTGTAGGCATAGACCGATTGCCCACCGGTATTTTTACCAAGAGTCCGGAAAAACCACCCCATAGCAAACCGCCACATTGCAGGCTGAGCAAAACAAATAGCATTGTCTATATTGTAGCTCCACAGCTCCCGTCCGCGTTCTTTTGCACCATTTTCCATCGTTTCCCAATTATCCACATACCATAAATTGCGGGTATTGTAACGGTTGACAAAAATTGAAATCAGCGGAGCAAGTCTGTCAACTTCTTTCTGATACGGGCGGCTGGTCTTGTACCAGATATGCGTATTGTATGTTTTTATCCCCAAATCCCGGAAGATCGTATTTGCCCAGACACTGGCTTCCAAACGCTCTTTACCAACAGAGAGAGCTTCGTCATAACCGTAAAAAATCACATCGCCCCAATTGCGTTTTCTGGCTTCATCGGTAATGGATTTTGCCAGATTCCGGCAAACTTCATCCCGATTGGCCGCCGCGTAACTCTGATTACTCAATTCATCGGATCTGACCACCAATGCTTTCATGCCGTTATCACGCATATAATCTATAACATCGGCTTGCGAGAAATCCACATAGAGTTTACCGGTTTGATCTTTTTTAATCATCAACTCCAACTTACTGTCAACATAAAACATATTTATATTATGTTCTGCCATGGAGCGTACAAGTTTTTTATTATCGAAAAAACCAGAGGCATCGGGAAAAAAACCGATCATTTTATCGTGATCATCAAGTTTAAACGGATAAACTGTAACTGTCAGAGGAATGGATGTTTTGCCGGATGCCGCTGTCAGCAGCAGTGTACCCTTATATTTGCCGGGTTTTACATTTTCTCCTATCTTCAGCGTGATCCAAAATTGTTTGGTTACTGATTTTTTCAGTTCAGTTGTATTGGTGCGTTCCAAATATTGCGGACCGTTGATGACTTCGGATGCTCCCTTATAATTGGTAGTGCGTTTTCTGATGGAACGGACTACGGTTATATCACTTTTTATATCATTAGCAGCTAATTTGTCATCAATTGTCAGCGTTATATTACCAACATCTTTCAATGCATGCACGATAAATGTTACCGGCTCAAATTCTCCGGGGGCAGCGGCGGCTTCCAGCGTTATGCTGCCGGAATCGGCAACCGGTTTATTACTTTCAAATGCCAAGTCCATCCAGTTGCGTTTTTCCAGAATAAAGCCGCGTTTGCCGGATATTGCACTGATCGGCGGCAGGGGTGCGTTATCCACATATATTCTATTTTTGAAATATCCCTGTTCAAAAAAATTTTCAATTTTTTTTTGAGTAATTGCTGCGTTGTCTTTCTTTCCGCGGGTGATTTTTACACACTTCCACGCCGGATAATCTTTTTTACGGGGATTATCTGACGGAATGAACTTGACATAACCGACAAACATATTGCCTCCTGCAAGAAAAAATATTTTCTTACCGGTCATATCAACATTTTTCTCGATCATGATTTCAGTATTGCGATGCTTTTTCGGACCGGCGGCACCGATTTCCACATTGTAGGGGTTATTGGTATCGCCGATTGCAAAAGAAAAACTTCCGGGGGCGGTTACAGCCCGCACACCGATATAAATATTGTATTTACCTTTAAGCTGCGGATCATAACTTATACTGCTGCCGTCAGCTCTGACCGGAGCGTGCAGTGAGCCGGGAGCCTGACGGAAAAAACCGGATGTGCTGCGAAATACCCAGTCCACGCGGTTATGGCTGCCCCGAATCAGCGGCTTGGGGGTGAATTTTGAAAAATCGCCGACTGTAACTGTGCCCTTGGGATCGGTAATACCGGCAATCGGCACAATTTCTTCGGCAGGATATTCGATCACAGCTTTTTTATTTTTCTGTTTTTTCAAATCAACAAACGCTTCGGGTGTGAACTTGTCCACTGTAAGCGTATAGATATTGCCTCTGAAGTTGTATCCGCCATTACCGCCAACCAGAAAATAACGGTCTTTAGAAAATTTGTTTTTGCCTTTGCAGACAAAGTCTTCCAATATCTTGCCGTTAAGTACGACCTGGACCCGTTCGTTCCCCTGAACGATCTTCAACTCATAATCCACAAGATGTTTGATAACACCTTTGTAATGACGGTACCATTTACTGGTCCCCGGGAAGCAAACCAGCAGAGAGCCATCCTGACCTACCATTACCGTATAACCGTTGTAATAACTGTACGCACAGCCTACCAGCAACATCCATGGTTTCTTGTAATCGGTTTTGAAATTGGCTGCAAATTTTATATCTATCACGAGTCCGTCGGCATAAGCCATTTTGGCATTAGGGGCTCGCAAATATCCGCCATTAAAATTCAAAAACCACCCACGATCGTCTTCTCTTGCCCAAACGATATTATCGGGCTGGAGCATTTGCAGATCTACAGGATCCGTACCTGAATCCTTACAGATTTTACTCCCTGAACCATCTTTGAAGTTCCAAATATGTTCGACAGCAGCCAGCGGCAATGTAAGCGCAGCTGCAAACAGCAGTAAGATAATTTTTTTCATAACTTCAACCTTTCTGTTTTTTATATGATTTTTACATTACTCAGTGCCGTTGGGGTTCCAGATACGCATTTTCATTGCCGATAATGTACTGTCAGGATTAGTTGTCGGCTTTACCTGTGCCTCGGTGATCGTATCGCTGTGTCCGTCAAGGAAATTGGCTACGGCGTTCTTGCCATGATGGAAAGATATATGTTCGTATCTGAACATGCAATGACGCGCATTGGGCTCTCCGCCGCGGTCTGCTGTAAACATGACCGCTGACGGATCAGGAGCAGCTGTCAATCTGAAACTCTTGTTGGTGGCGTTAGTTGTATCGGCTGTTTTTGGGTCATATAAATGCCCATTGGGCACATAATTGGTATACCAAATCTTATCATAATTTTTGTATTGGTATGCACTGCTGGGACATTCAAAGTGTTTGTAATATTCTACACCGTATTTACCTTGATCTTTGATATCGCCGCTGTCACGGTAGCCGGACAAAAATCCTGCCCAGCTGCCTCTTATGCCGGTACGGCTGGTATCGGTGTTTACATACATGGGGGCGATCCAGTCATCGTTATCATTGGCATACATCACATTGGCAAGACTGATTTGCCGCTGATTATTCAGGCAGGTCGATTGCCTTGCCCGTTCACGCGCCGAGGAGAGCGCAGGCAGCAGCATTGCTGCCAGAATGGCGATAATGGCAATAACCACCAAAAGTTCGATCAATGTAAATTTTTGCATTTTCATAATCGTCTTTTCCTTTACAGTTAGTTGAAATTTACGATGGTTGCTTCAATGGAACTGTTGAATCGGCACGTCGGCTTATCCATGTAATAAGCGATCATTGACGCTTGCGCTTCATATTTGCGGAACGCAAATGCTTCATTGTGCAGGGAAACGAAGCATCTTCATCTGAAAAGGCTTTTATGAAGCACGACTTCGTCGTATGAAGCGGCACTGCGTGCCATGAAGCACGGCTGACGCCGTGTGAAGCAAAGCCTTTTCAGGCTTCATGTTTTTTGCCCGAAATTCGGGCAAAAAAATGGCAGCGTGCGTAAGGATTCGACGCGATAGCGAGCCTGAGTAACGCAAGCCCGCAGGGCGAGTAACGCAAGGCAACCGCCATAAAAAATCCTTACGGCGTGGCGCACGCCATGCCGTAGCAAAACTGTAAGAAAAAAGGTTTTTGCGGCTTTGCCGTTATTTAAGCATCGCAGATGCGTTTTTCCTGTACCACCATCCTTACTCCCGTCAGGGAGCAACTTCACGGGATGCGAAGCAGACCTCTTCACAAGTGAAGCGAAGCGAAACG
>SUVS01000064.1 GCA_015061885.1 Lentisphaerota bacterium | reverse complement strand
GCAATATCCAGTGCGAGTTACCTGGCGATTTTTAATTAGAGCGGCGGCATACGCCGCCTTAACCACCGCTGACGCGGTGCCCTCAAACGCCGGGAGCTTCGCTCAACTCCGGTCAGCTTCGCGGAACCTTTCCGCTCGGTTTGCCGGAATTTATCCGGCAAACTGCCTTCCCATGCGTTCGCGGCCCTGACCGGGCTTCGCGGCGTGCCGCCGCGTGAGCTGTTGGCAAACAACATCAAAAGTTTTGCCACAGCCCCGGTTTGTGACGGTAAAATGTTTACTCGAAAATTGAACGGTGGATTTTTACCACTACTTTTTTTACTGTTCCCGGAGCGTTGCAGCACTCAATGCACGGCATGTGCCCTTCTTCCGGAAAGAGTATGGCAAAGTTGCCCGGTTCAAGTTTGCACGCAGTGGCAAGAGCGGGATCAAATTCATAGAAACCGCAATCTTTTTCGGCATCAAAAGCAGTTTTTTCTTTCAAATCTGCCAGCGGCGAATAATAGATGTATTCCGTACCGGCAAGCAGAGTTTGCAAATCTACAAATTCCCGGTGATATTCGATAGCACCTTCGGCAAGTTTTTTCGGGGTGTATTCCTGCACATTGGCGTAAATAAGTCCTTCTTTAAGAACATGTTTTCCCTCGGCAATATCCGGTGTGAAAGTCCGCAGAAATTCGATCGCCTGACAAAATTCCGAAGCGTTGCGGTGCGGCACATAACGCCGCCAGAAAGCTAAATCGTCGTAAATCATGACTTTATATTCCTTCCATGGTTAAAAATAGAGATATTTGTTGAGGTTTTCGGCAAAGCGGTAGAAACCCAGATCGTTAAAGTGGCAGCCGTCCATCATGCACTCGCCCCAATCTATACCCAGCAGTTTAAGTCCGTCAACAAAGTATATATTTTCATCACCGGCGGCACGGCGTTTGGCTATCAGCTCTTTCTGGAACTCCCGTGAAAGACGGCAATCTTCGGAAACTTCTTCGCAAACATCATTGGCTCCAAACGACAGCATGGTGCTGGCGTGGGGGGCTTTGGAAATGACCGTGATCGGCACTTCGGGGTGTTTACTGCGGAGTATATCCAGAAACTTTTCCAGTGTATTGCGGATGCCTTCATTGTGAGCGTTGGGTTCGTAGTCAAGTATGAAACAGCGGGGGTTTTCAATACTGGCAAGGATCTCCGCCGCCGCCGGTTCGCCTCGACCGCTGCCGGAAAAGCCGAAGTTGTAAAATTCGCAGTTGTGCCAGCGGGATAAAATATTTGTCCACGCTCCGCCGGGGTGCGAGGCACAGCCGCCCTGGGTGATACTTGTACCGTAAACCACCACCGGTTTATCACAGCTCCACGGCGAGGGCGGCAGGATTTCGGCACCATCTTCCAAGCCTATCCACAACTCATCCACACCGTTGTAGAGCGGAAAGTTTATCAGATATTCCCGCAAACCATCATCCGGTCGTTCAAATACAGTGCTGGTAAATTCCTGCTGTTTTAAGTCATATCTGGCAGAACATCTCAACTGCCAGTTGCCGGGGCCGCCGACATATAAATCGAAACTCGAAGAACCGGTCTGCGGCATGTGATGCATCAATTCAGTGTGCCGCAATTTTGCTTTGATGACCACCTTTTTACTGGTGGATTTGAATTGCAGCTGCAAACCGGCAGTGTACCATGCAAGCACATCTACAGACTGGGATACAAACGGCTCAAAAGGCATCCGGCGGAACTGGTGGTGCATCTCTTTCTGGAAAGCACTGCCGCCCAGGCGGAAAGGTGCTTCAAACGGCGAGTGGTAAGCTATGCCGTTTTCATCGGTTTCGGGTATTGCCATATAGGGGTCAAGTTTGGCGATGCTGTTAATTTTTCCGTTACTCATATCAATAAAATCTCCCGGTTGTTTTCCTTAAAACCTGTTCGACGGGGTTAATATAATTGCGGATACAACTTTTTCAAGGCTTTTGAGTGTATTTTTCTGTGTAAAAATATTGAAATTAACCACTTTTGGCATTATATTACCTTTTAATAATATGTTGAACAACCAAATTACATACAAGGAGATAAACTATGGCAAAAATTCACCCCACCGCGGTTGTGGAAGACGGTGCCGTTCTGGCTGAAAGCTGCGAGATCGGTCCGCTTTGCTTTGTTGGCAAAAATGTTACGATCGGCGAAGGCACCAAAGTCATCGCCCAGGCACACATCACCGGTTACACCACCATCGGCAAAAACAATACCATCTATCCTTTTGCCTCCATCGGATGCGATGCCCAGGATCATGCCCTGGATCTGACCACCAAGCGTTATCTGGAGATCGGCGACGACAACATCTTCCGCGAACACACCGCTATCCATACCGGTACCATGGCAGATACCAAAACGGTCATCGGCAGCCATTGTATGTTTATGAATTGCAGCCATGTGGCACACAACTGCACCATCGGCAGCAACGTCATTATGGTCAACGGTTCAGTGGTCGGCGGTTACGGTCAGGTCCACGACCGTGCCATCCTCTCCGGGCTGGTGGCGATCCACCAGTTCTGCCGGGTGGGCAAAATGGCGATGGTCGCCGGCGGATCGGTATTCAGCAAAGATGTGCCGCCTTTTATGATCTGCGAAGGCCGGAACGGCACCCCCATTGCCGTCAACCGTGTGGGCATGAAACGCGCCGGATACCAGCTCAACGAAATCAATGCCATGCGGGATATCTTGCGCATCATTACTTTTGACCGCTTGAGCATCCCCAACACGCTCGCCAAGATCAAGGCAGAAATTGAACCGTGCGAACCGGTGAAAGAATTTATCGAATTCTGCGAAAACAGCAAACGGGGCGTGCTTATCGGCGGCGAATCCGAACGCCGCGGCTGATAACAGTAACACATTGTAAAAATTTAAGGATAGAGTAATTATGTTGGAAGCTCTTAAAAAGAATTCTTCGTTTCAGGGTCGTCGCGGCCCGGTTGTACTTTGTATTGCTGACGGTGTGGGTATCGGCAAATACGCCGATGGCGACGCGGTGAAAGCCGCCAGCACCCCGGTTCTGGATGAACTATTGAAAACCTGCCCGAACACCGCACTCAAAGCTCATGGTACCGCCGTGGGTATGCCCTCGGATGACGACATGGGCAACAGCGAAGTCGGTCATAACGCCATCGGTTGCGGCCGCGTTTTTTCGCAGGGGGCCAAACTGGTTGCCGAAGCCGTGGAAAGCGGCAAACTCTTTGAAGGCGAAACCTGGAAAAAGGTCATTGCCAATGTGTTAAGCAACAACTCCACATTGCATTTTCTGGGGCTGTTCAGCGACGGCAATGTCCACAGCAATATCAACCACCTGAAAGCTATGGTCAAACAGGCCGCCGCTGAAGGTGTTAAAGTCATCCGCATCCATGCTCTGCTCGACGGCCGCGATGTGCCGGAAACTTCGGCGTTGGATTACATTGACCCATTTGAAGAATTTTTGAGCGAGATCCGTTCTGCAGGCTGCGATGCAAAGATCGCTTCCGGCGGCGGCCGCATGAAAATCACCATGGACCGTTACAACGCCAACTGGGCAATGGTCGAAGCCGGCTGGAAAGTCCATGTCCACGGCGAAGGCAAGATGTTTGCTTCCGCTCACGAAGCAGTTACCGAACTGCGTAAAGCCACCGGTGCCATCGACCAGGATCTGGATGCCTTTGTCATCTCCGAAGACGGCAAAACCCCCATCGGTGCAATGAAAGACAACGATTCGGTGATCTTCTACAACTTCCGCGGCGACCGCTCGCTGGAAATCACTGCGGCTTTTGAACAGGACGAATTCCCCTACTTCGACCGTGGAGTCCGCCCCAATGTGATGTATGCCGGTATGATGGAATACGACGGCGACTTGCACGCCCCCAAAAACTACCTCGTAAGTCCGCCGGAAATCGACCGTACTCTGGGTGAATATCTTGCCGTCAGCAAAGTCAGACAGCTTGCGGTCAGCGAAACGCAGAAATACGGCCATGTAACTTACTTCTTCAACGGCAACCGTTCCGGCAAATTCGACGAAACGTTGGAAGATTATGTGGAAGTACCTTCCGATGTAGTACCCTTTGAAGAACGCCCGTGGATGAAGTCTGCGGAAGTGACCGATGTGGTGGTCGAAGCGATCAAATCCGGCAAATACCCCTTCATCCGTCTGAACTACCCCAATGGCGACATGGTCGGCCATACCGGCGATTTCCAGGCGGTGCTGGTCAGCATGGGTGCTTTGGATATAGCTTTGGGCAGAGTGGTCAAGGCGGTCAAAGAAGCCGGCGGTGTGCTGGTGTTTTCTGCCGACCACGGCAACGCCGACGATATGCTTGAACACGACAAAAAGGGCAATGTCAAGCTCGACAAAAAGACCGGTGCCCCTGCCCGCAAAACCAGCCATTCGCTCAACGCGGTGCCGTGCATCATCTACGACCCGGAATACAAGGGTGAATACGATCTCAAGCTCAACGAAGGTTTGGGCATCAGCAGTCTGGCGGCAACCTGTCTGGAATTGATGGGTTACGAAGCCCCCGAAGGGTACGACCCGGCAGTTATGAATATGAAGTGAGTTGAGTTTTATGAATAAAGCAGTTATATTTTTAGCCGACGGTATGGCGGATTTGCCCATTGCCGAACTGGGCGGCAAAACGCCGGTGGAATACGCCAATACTCCGGCAATGGACAGCATTGCCGCCAACGGTTCCAGCGGTACATTCTTTACATTGCCGGATGGTTTGCCGACCTCCAGCGATGTAGCTAATATGTCGGTATTGGGGTTTTATCCCGAAAAGAACTATCCCGGCCGCGGCCCGATCGAAGCTGTCAGTCAGAACATTGAACTGGCCGCCGATGATATTGCATGGCGGTGCAATTTAGTTACAGTATCCCCAGAAGGCGTATTGCTGGACTATTCGGCAGGGCATCTGGACGAAACCAAAGCCCGGATCCTGATGGAAGATTTGCAGAAAGAGTTCGGTTCCGACAAAGTATCGTTTTACCCCGGTGTAAGCTACCGCAATCTGCTGGTACTGCACGGCAAAGAGTTTTCGCCCAATCTGGATTACCACAAGCCGGATTCATCGCAGGGCATCCATGTAAGCGAACTCAAGCTGACCGCACTGGACGATAAGCCGGAAACGGCTTACACCAAAAAATTCCTCGAAGAGCTTGCCGTCAAGACCGATGAGTTTTTGCGTAATCACCCGCTGAATCAGAACTGCGAAAGCCCCGCCAACGCCATCTGGCCGTGGAGCCCCGGCAGAAAACCTGCCATCGACGGTTTTACCGCCCGCTACAACGGAGCCAAAGGTGCTATCGTCAGTGCGGTCGATGTGGTAAAAGGCATCGGCAAATGTGCCGGTATGGATGTAATTGAAGTCGCCGGAGCCACCGGTTTTATTGATACAAATTATGCCGGTAAAGTCGAAGCGGCTCTGAAAGCTCTGGAAGATCACGATCTGGTCTATATACATGTGGAAGCGATCGACGAATGTTCGCACATGGGCGATATGAAGCTCAAACTGCAGGCGATCGAAGACTTTGACAGCAAGATCGTTGCTCCGGTATTGGCGGCATTGAAAGACCGCAAGGATGTCAGATTTGCCATTCTGCCCGACCACCCGGTGCCGTTGAGCTTGCGTAAGCACACCACCACGCCGGTACCGCTGGCAGTCTGCGGAGCGGGCATTGAGTCCGACGATATAAAATTCTACGGCGAAAGCGTTGCCCCGCAGGGCAAACTGGGCAAACTTGCCGGTGATGATCTTGTGAAACTGCTGTTGGGTTTGTGATATGGAACTGGTTCTCGAACGGCCGCTGGTCTTTTTTGATATAGAAAGCACCGGCACCAATCCCTACCGCGACAGAATCGTGGAAATCGCCGTGATCAAGGTCATGCCCGATGGTTCCCGCGAAGATGTGGTACGCAGGATCAATCCCTGTATGCCCATACCCGCGGGAGCCAGTGCCGTGCATGGTATTTACGATGACGATGTAAAAGATTGCCCGACCTTTGATGTGGTGGCACACAATCTCTATAACTACCTTGACGGGTGTGATTTAGCCGGATACAACATCGTCAAGTTCGATGTACCCATGCTGCAGGAGGAATTCAAACGCTGCGGTTTGGAATTAAATATGCACGACCGCAAACTTATTGATGTATTCAATATCTTCTGCCGTTTGTATCCGCGTAACTTGAGTGCGGCATACAAGTTTTTCTGCGGCGGTGATCTGGAAGATGCCCACAGTGCGTTGGCAGATACCGATGCAACAGTATCGGTCTTGCTCGGACAGTTGGCCAAACACCCGGAACTGCCGCGTGAAATGGCCGGTCTGGCAGAATTTTCCGCCGCCAGAGATGCCGACTTTGTTGATTCCGAAGGCAGATTGAAATTCTCCGGCGACGAAGTGGTGATAAATTTCGGCAAAAATTCCGGCAGACGGCTGCGTGATCTTGCCTGCGAAGACCCCGGTTTTCTCCGGTGGATGCTCCGCAGTGATTTCTCGGATGAAGTAAAAAATATAATAAAAAACGCCCTCGCCGGAGAATTCCCCAAGCGGAAAGGATAATCCGGAAGACTCTGCCCCCCGTTAACTGCCGCTGTTTACCGCTTGCCACAGCATGGTATAACATAGAGCGGCGGGCCGGGGGATGTATGAGAATATCTTTTCCGTATCCCCCGATCCTCCGTGGGGTGGGGCCTTGCAATATCCTGCAGCTGATATATTTTATGATGCATCTCGGGAAAAATGATAAAAAATCCCGAACCCTTTACCTTGCATCATGTTGCAAATTCCTCCTGCTTGGGAATATGCTATGCACTGTTCAGTGATATTCAGCCGTTGTAATCTATATTCAGGCCTTCGCAGATCAGCTTGCGTACTTCGCGTACAAAGTTCATTCCGTGCCGTATGCCATCAATCTGTAAAGCACCGTCCCAGCGGAATTCAGCGTTGGGATACCGCAGACGGATGTATTTGGCGTACTGCATGACGACCTCATCTTTATCATCCCAGTCAGTAGCGATCACTGCCACTTTGGTGGGCTTACCCTTACGCAGCTCCAGCAATCTGGCGGCTACCCGATCGAGGTCTTCTGCTTTACATTCGTTCTGTGTACCATGTATATTTTTGCGTTTGTGTGCCACAAAGACCACCAATCCGGGGAAATCCATCACCTCATAAAAATTCTTTATTCTGCCCCGCAAACGGTTTTGCAGTTTCTCAAGCGAATTTTCGTCGCAATCCTTGTCGTGCGGATAAAACATATTGCTCCACAGAGAGTTCCGCCAGCGTTTATTTTCAAAATCATAGCTCCATTCTTCCGAAAAATAATCGGCAAAGTCATTTTCCAGAAAATGAGCCAGGGCGTGCGGTTCGGTATTCGCCAGGTCAAAAGGCATACCTTTTTCGCCGGCGGCACGGCATGGTTTGAGCATACGCAATGTAGTAAAAGTCCGCGGCATACAATCCGCCCCCAGCGAAATGATCTTGTATTCGCCGGAGTGTCTTTTCATAAACTTGCGGTTATCGTTCATAAAGTTCCACAGTTCGCCGGATATTTCCGGAATTTTGCCGGAAACCTTCATATACTGTTCTGTCATCAACCGCCAATGCGGATCGGGGATAAACCGGCAGAGTCTGGCAAGAAATTTATGTATTGACATATTCAGAAACGCTCCTGTACAAAATTTATTTGTTGTAAACCTTTACCCGTTCGGCGATCTCATCACGCCAGGCGGCTATACCGTTGTGAACACCGATCTCGTGTTCGGGGCAGAAACGGTATTTATGACCTTCCAGCGAATGGCAGTCCGAACCTGCGGTCGAAAGCAGTTTGTGCTTGAGGCAGTATTCGCGGTAGAACGGTGTAAGTTCGTCGGGCACACTGTTGTGGGCACACTCAATGCCGTCAAGCTGGAGCATTTCACGCAATGTATCCATACGGTTTATGTCGTCACGCAGAAAATATCTGGTCGGGTGGGCTATAAAGACCAATGCCCCGGCTTTTTTCACTGCCGGTATCACCACGGAGTAATCCGGATACGGCGGCAGGGTGTGCTGGGCAAAAAACTCACCGTAGGCAGTTTTATCGGCAAAGTATTTCTTTTCATTCAGCAGATAGTCCACAATCAGATGCCCCTGCACATGGGTCGTACCCTGCAAATCAATACAACGCTGCTCGCGGTAACGGGCAAGCAGTTCATAACGGTCTTTATCAGTAAAAGGATAGCCGCCCAAAGTCAGACTGCGCGAAAGAGCCGCACCGTATTCACGCTGCCATGTGTGGTACATATCAAGCACCTTTGACAGATCGCCTTCCGGTTTTTCGGGCATATTCAAGCAAACCATATCCATGCTGCCGAAGGGGGTTCTTACAGTAAGTTCCGCCCCGGCAATGTAGGCTACATCGGGGTATTTTTCACCGGCGGCTTTGACATCGCTCCATGCATCAACAATGTGGTGGTCGGTTATGGCAATGGTTTTTATATTGCGTTCACTGGCAAGTCGGAAATAATCCTCGACCGGAGTAACGGCATCATAGCTCCAGAGTGTATGCAAATGAAAATCGAATTCTGCGTACTTACCCATAAACAATCCTTTCTCTTTGTCGGCTTTCAAGTTTCTGACTCAATAATTTAGCACTGCAAAGAAGTTTGTCAAGCCTCAATACCGGCTTTTCGATCGGAAAAACAGTTCAATGTCAGGAATGAAAATCCGGCAAATATAAGTTTTTTGCCGTTGTAAGTGGCAAAATGACGCCGGAGAGGTTATATTATACTTTCCAAGAATGATTTAACCATAAAACAGGAGTATATAAATCATGGCTGATAATCACAATGTCTATCAGAATCCGTTGACCGACCGCTATGCCAGTGCCGAAATGAGCTACAACTGGTCGCCCCAGAAAAAGCACTCCACCTGGCGGCGGCTCTGGGTGGCTCTTGCCGAAGCCGAACAGGAACTCGGTCTGGCGATCACCGATACTCAAATCAATGAAATGCGTAACCATCTGGATGATATTGACTTTGAAGCCGTGGCGAAAGAAGAGGCCGAACGCCGCCACGATGTTATGAGCCATATCCATGTATTTGGTACGCAGTGTCCCAGTGCCATGCCCATCATCCACCTGGGAGCCACCAGCTGTTATGTAACCGATAATACCGAACTTATTCAGATGCGTGACGGCCTGAAGCTCGTCCGCGGCAAGATGCTCAAACTTTTCGACAATCTTGCCAAATTCGCCATGCAGTACAAAGATATGCCCACATTGGGTTTTACGCATTATCAGCCCGCCCAGCTGACCACGGTAGGTAAGCGTTTCTGCCTCTATCTGCAGGATTTTATGCTGGACTTTGAACGGCTGGAAACCGAACTTGCCAATCTGCCGTTCCGCAGTGTCAAAGGAACCACCGGCACGCAGGCAAGTTTTCTGGAACTCTTTGACGGCGATCACGAAAAAGTCCGGGCTCTGGAAAAACGCGTTGCCGAAAAAATGGGTTTTGAAAAAATCATTCCCGTATCCGGTCAGACCTATACCCGCAAGGTCGATTACTACATCCTGACCCTGCTTGCCGGTATTGCCCAGAGTGCCTACAAAATGGCGGGCGACATCCGCTTGCTTGCCAACTTGCGTGAAATCGAAGAACCCTTCGGCAAAAAGCAGATCGGTTCTTCGGCCATGGCATACAAACGCAACCCCATGCGGAGCGAACGCGTCTGCTCGCTGGCACGCTATGTTATGGATCTGCCGGTCAATGCCGCCCATACCCACGCTACGCAGTGGTTTGAACGCACACTCGACGACTCTGCCAACCGCCGTCTGGTGCTGCCCGAAGCATTTCTGGGCATTGATGTGATTCTGTCGCTGCTGGTCAATATCACCGACGGCTTGCAGGTGTGGCCCGCCGTTATTGCCAAACGCGTCGCCGCTGAACTGCCCTTTATGGCAACGGAAAATATCATGATGGAAGCGGTCAAAGCCGGCGGCGACCGTCAGGAACTGCACGAAGCCATCCGCGTCAACAGTATGGAAGCCGCCCGCATGATAAAGACCGAAGGCAAAGACAATGACTTGCTCGAACGCCTGAAAGCCGATCCGGCTTTTGCCAGGGTTGCCGACAAGATCGACAGTCTGGTCGATCCCCGCAAGTTTGTGGGCCGTGCTCCGGAACAGACCGAAGACTTTATCCGCGAACACATCAAACCCATCCTTGCCATGTATGACTATGAGTTGACCGGTGCCAGTGTTGACTCGGTAAATGTGTAAGGATCGGTCCGAAAATGCAAAACACTCTCCCGGAAAAAGCTGATTGCCGCCGGAAAAAGCGGCTCCGCTCCGGGGTGTATGCTTCAGCAGTAACAGCCGGAGTGCTGTTGCTGCTCTTTTTGTTGTATTGTTTTGCCGGAAAAATATTGCAAAATATCGCGGAAAGCCGTTGGGAAAAAGTCATCACCGCCGCCATAAGCTCCGGTGATGCGGAAAAAACTGCCGAATTGCTGGAAAAATGCCGCCGGGAAGCACCGTATCTTCAGAAAAAAAACCTCTACCGCCAGTGGCAGAAAGAATATCTGCGTTTGGTGGAGATACAAAAGTTCCGCCGTCAGGAATTTTACAAACGGTTGAACGCCTTGCAGAAAAAGCTGAAAACTCCGCCGGAAAAAAATTTTTCATGGACAGATGCTCTGACTTCGCTGGCATCATACGCCTCCAACAGTCAGGAGCTTGCCCGGGTGCGGGAGCTGGAAGCTCATTGCATGGCGTTGGAAAAACTCCGTAAGCTGAAAACCGCCGCCGCAGGCGTAAAAGCTGTGGAATCTCTGCAAAAAAACATAGATGCTCTGCAAATATTATCTCAACAGAAAAAGTGGGCTGAATTGCAGAAAAACTGCCGGAACATCGAAAAGCAAATTGCCGAAACCATTCTCAAATACGCTTCGCTTCCGGAGATCGGCGGAAAAGCAATGCAAATGAAAAAAGTTCTGGAGCAGCTGCAAAACTCTGCCGGAGCGGCTCAAGCTCAAGCCGAAGCCGAAAAACAGCTTTACCGCCAACTGTTTATGGCAACTTCAGAAAAAGCGTTACATTCTGCGATCAGAGATTTTCTCAAGCGTTATCCCGATAGCGGTTATGCCGACGGGCTTGAAAATACTTTGAAAGAACTGCAATTATTGCAGCACACCTACCGTGAACAGCTTGATTTTATCGTTCAAAGCATGAAAAAAAACAAACAGAATGCCCGCAGTGCATACCAAAGGGAATTGGCAAAGCTCATTGCTCAAGAGCTGGAGTTCGGCACATTTGAGCTTATATTGCATACCGACAGTAACCGCATTGTCAGATTTGAAACCATGACTAAATGCAGTTTTACTTTGCAGAAAAATAACCAGTACACCATAAGTTTTACCGATATAAACGGTAATAAGATCAGCGGTGTTTTTGATGCTGACGGCAAGGGCTGGGTAACGGATTCCCGCTCAAGACTGCATGGCAGACTTGCTTACGGCAAAGTTGCCGGAGCCTTGCCGGAAAGTGTTAAACAGCATGTATTGCTGAAACTTCAACAGCTTATGCAACGTTATAAAGATGAAGACTTTCCGGTATTTTTATATTTTATCGGAGAAAAAATGAATTCAGGCAAATTCAATCTGCTGCCTGCGGGAGTAAAAGAGAAGTTGCAGACCGCCCGGATAACTGCCGAAAAACACCTGCAAGCCTCCGCTTTGCAATTTCTTTTTACTGAAGAAATAATCAGAAACTGCCGCGACAACACTCCGGTCTTTGCCGGAATTGTAAAAGCAGAATCCGGGAAATTGCACTTTACGCCGTCGGCGGCAGCACTTGCCTGCAATAGAAGAGCAACTCTGTGGTTGGTCAACTCCCGGAAAAGCAATCCTTTTGAAGCATCAGGCAAGCTGGAAAACTCCGGAATCACTCCCGGGAAAGAAAATCTGCCGGATGGTAAAAAAATCTATATAGCCGCGATCCCCGCCAACGGGGCGGATTTTACAGAATTACTGAAAAAATGGCAAAAAACGGCGTCTCAAAACCAACTGGAAATGCCGACATTGCCCAATTTCCTGAAAAAATAGCTTCCGAAAAAAGCATCCTCCATAGGCTTGAAAATTATAAAAAAAGCGTTTTTTTACGATAATATTATTACTTTTTTGATTTGGTGTGCTATATTTTATTGTCAAGTCAAACACGGGAGATAGAAATTCCCGTCAATATAAACTCTATAAAACAGGATGCAAAAAATGTTTATTGACATTCATGCTCACGCCTATCGCAAACCGTTTTTCCAGTTGCCCGGACGCAAGCCCTGGCCTTCCCCTGACCAGCTTATTGAGTTCTACGATCAGCACGAAGTCGAAAAAGCTGTTCTGCTGCCGCTGATCGGCCCGGAATTCTATCTGCCGCAGGCCAACGAAGATATTCTTGAAGCCGCTGAACGCTTCCCCGGCAGATTCATACCGTTCTGCAACATCCACCCGCGTGCCATGTGGAACGACCCTTTCACCAAGATCGAAGATGTTTTCAAGCAGTATCGTGATGCCGGTTGCAAGGGTGTTGGCGAAGTCATCTGCAATATGAGTTTCTTTGACCCCTTTATGACCAATCTTTTCCGTGCTATTGAAGAAATGCAGTGGCCCATGACCATCCATGTGGCACACCGCTACGGCAGATGCTACGGTATCTATGATGAACCCGGTCTGCCCGGTCTGGCGGAAACCCTTCAGCGGTTCCCCGGCATGAAAGTCTTTGCCCACAGCCAGACTTTCTGGGCGGAAATCGGTGTTTTGAATACTCCGCACGAGCGTGCCGGTTATCCCAAAGGCAAAGTCATCGAAGGTGCCGTGCCGAAACTTATGCGTAAGTACGACAACCTCTACGGCGACCTCTCCGCCGGTTCGGGCTGCAACGCTCTTACCCGCGACGAAGAATATGCCGTCAAATTCCTGAACGAATTCCAGGATAAACTCATGTTCGGTATTGATATTTGCTCGGCTCCCGGCGAACCGCACCATGTCAGCTTGATGAACTTCCTCAAGAAGCTGCTCGCCGAAGGCAAGATCAGCCAGACGGTATTCAACAAGATCGCTAAAGAAAACGCAATCAGACTGCTGGGTCTGTAAATTTCTGCGATTCGCTTAAAAAACTGCAAGGGAAATTCCAACCTTTGCAGTTTTTTTATTTTCCGGATGTTGCTTTTTACCGTTCATATATTATATTAAGTCAAACAACGGAGTTTTTTTTATGGAAAAATACACACATCTGGATATTTATTTTTACTGGGAAAACAATCTTTTGACTTTGGGCAACAGCTCTTTTAAACGGGTCATTGACTGGTCGTCCGGGATGCCGAAAACTTTGCTTATGGAGCATGACGGCAAAGTCATTGCCCATGAAAACAGTGCGTTCGACTTCCATCTGGCAGGTTTTCCGGAACCCGGCAATGCCGAGATCCGCTGTGATTATCAGGTAAAAGATGCCGCCTTTGAGCTTTTGTACTCACCCGACGGCAACGGTGCAAAGTTTACGGTGGAAACCTTTGAGCCGGAACGCGAACTTTCCATAAAAATCTCGTATATAGTCTATCCCAAATTGCCGGTAATGGCTGTTGAAAGCGAAATAAATTCGGCAGTTACCCCCATGCTTTACTGGCACGAACGCCAACGGAGCAATGCGTATCTCCGACCCGGCAGAACCAATGGCAGTCTGACCATTGTTGACAGCTTGCAGCTTGATGGTTTTCAGGCTCTCAAGTCGGTGGAGTTCCAGATGCGTACCGACTACTTTGACGAACCGGTTCTGGAGCATGAAATCAAAGAAAATGAAGATGTTTACGGCAATATTCTGCTCGCCGGTAACGCCGATAATGTTCAATTTTTCTTTTTGCAGGAAGCCCCGCCCAGTATGGAACGCCGCGGCAATGAACCGGGCGATTTTATTGTAAAAGATTCCCGGCTCGGCAGTTTGGGCAGCGGCATCCTGCCGGAAGATATTATGCCCGGCAGAACATTACGCACCAACCGGGTCGTTTGCGGTATTGCCGGAGATGGCGACGCGGCAGCGCTGATCAAAAAATATTTGCGTATCCGGCAGGAAGCGGCGTCGCATGTGTATGGTTTGATCACGGTAAATCCGTGGGGATGCGGTCATTTTCCGGCACTGGTCAACGAAGGTTTTCTCAAAGATGAAATCTTTGCCGCCGGAAAAGTCAATGCCGATACTTATCAGATCGACGACGGTTATCAGCATGGCGGTCTTGCCGATATGGCAGTGCATAACCGTAAACTCGACCGCCAATACTGGTCAACCCGCAAAGATTTGCTGCCGGAAGGGTTCAAACCGCTGATCGCCACCGCAGAAAAAAGCGGGGTAAAACTTTCGCTCTGGTTTGCTCCGTCGGTCAATCAGGCGTATATGGACTGGGAAGAAAGCTGTGATATACTGCTGGAGCATTGGAAAAACTCCGGCTTTGAGAGTTTTAAACTTGACGGGGTGATTTTCAACACTTACACTGCCGAAGAAAATTTCGGCAAACTGCTCAAAAAACTTTATGCTGATTCCAACGGGGCAATTACGGTAAATCTGGATGTTACCAACGGTACCCGCGGCGGTTTGTGGAAGTTTGCCGAATACGGCTTGATCTTTCTGGAAAACCGTTACTGCTGCCACCGCTGGGTAACGCATCCGTATCACCCCGGCAACACGCTGGATAATGTATGGAATCTTGCCAAATACTGCCGGATTCAGAATTTGCAGATAGAAGTGCCTGATCCGGATAATATCAAAGAAGAATGTTATACCGAACGCGGTCTGGCTTTACCCACAGAATATGATTTTGCCTACTGGACAATGGTTCCGATGTTTGCCAGTCCGCTGATCTGGCTGACTCCGTCGCAGCTGGCTCCGGCAAGAGCGGAAGTGCTTGCCAAAACTATGGCAATACAGAAAAAATACCGCGATTGCTGGCGGAACGCACTGATAAAACCCGTCGGCAGCCGTCCTGACGGCAAAAGTATTACCGGATTGTATGCCGACAGCGGTTATCTGCTCATATTCCGCGAAAAAAACGCTCCGGAAAGTACGGTGCTGGAACTGCCGGAATTTGCTGCTGTTGAAGTCTTGCACGCCACCGCACCGGTTGAATTGAGTTCTGACGGCAAAGTCGTTATGCCGACACCCGGCAGTGCAGCACTCTTGCGTTTGAGCTGAAAATAAAAATCAGCGGTATTTGCCCGGTGTTTTGCCGTAGGCTTTTTTAAAGACTCTGGCAAAATACCCGGCATCGGAAAATCCGCAGAGCTGGGCGATCTCATTGACCCGGTAACTGCCGTCCTGCAAAAGAGTTATGGCGTTGTCAAGCCTTATCTGGGTAAGGTATTCAAGGAAGGTGTAGCCGCTGCACTTTTCAAATGCACGCGACAGTGTCGGCACGCTTACATTCAACGCCGCCGCGACTTCGGCCCGGCTCAAGGTTGCCGAGGCGTAATTACAGATTATATAATTTTCGGCGGCACGCAGAAGTTCTTCGGGTTTATAGGTCAAAACCGGCTCGCTGTTTTCATTGCCGCTGTGCCGCATAATATCATAAAGCAGTAAAAGTATCGTGTGCAGGCGGCTGTTGGCAAGCAGATCATTGTTGTCATGCAGCAATGTTTTTTTATTTACAGTTTCACGCATTCTTTCCAACTGCCAGCGTACTTCACGGGCCTCGTTAGTATTGAATTTCCGTACCGGAGAGTTGCTGATTGCGGCAAAAAAATCATCATCGCCCATCCACAGATAAGATACGATCAGTGCTTTCAAACCTTTGTTGGTCTGAAAAATATCTTTGTGTGCCTGATTGCCTTTCATCATGAGTATATCGCCGGGATTGGCATGATACTGCAACTCGCTCACACCCGGCAGAACTATGGTCAGCGAACCGGAAATAACATAAATAAGATCACTGCGTTTGGTATTGTGCCATTCGTTGCGGTGGCGTAAATTAAAATCCACTACCGAAGAATAGCAAATTTCAGGCAAGGCAGAAAATTTTTCCGGAAAGTGTTCCTGACTCATATACCACTTATCTTTTTAATTGTTATTGTCCTGAATTTTGTGAAAAATCAAAGTACGGTGGCACATCGCGGGCAAATTCAAGCCTTGCAAAACACGACCTTGCCTCACGCTGTATCCACCGGCGGCATACAATAGTTTTTGCGTTTTTGACAAATCATAATTTGTGTGGAATATTTATACTCATAACGAATATGTATGATTTAATTCA